>JBAXUR010000130.1:0-8687 GCA_037129595.1 Methylococcaceae bacterium
CGACCATAAGTCAGGGTGCCGGTTTTATCAAAAATTGCGGTTCGACAGGTGCCAATGGTTTCCAGTATGGCCGGATTTTTGATGATAATTTCCCGCCGCGCTGCCAGCGAAATTGAGCTTATAATAGTGACGGGTATACCTATTAGTAAAGGGCAGGGTGTAGCAACAACCAGAACCGCCAGAAAACGAATGACATCGTCGCTTATCATCCAGGCGGCCAGAGCAATGATTACGGCTAACGGTGTATATAATGCGCCCAGTTGGTCGCCTAGCCGTCTGATGTTGGGTCGATATTGCTCGGAAGAGCGCATGACTTCCATGATTTTGGCATAGCGGGAATCAACAGAGAGTTTATCGGCACGAATCGTTAACGCGGAATCACCATTAATCGCGCCAGAGATAACCACAGAACCTATGGTTTTTGACATCATATAAGGCTCGCCAGTCAAATAGGATTCATCCATCGTGCCAGAGCCTTCCAGTACCGTGCCATCAACCGGGCAAATTTCGTGAGGTAATATCAATAAGGTATCACCGATAATAACCTGCTCGGTGGTAATGTCGGTTAAGGCCTCCGCTGATTTTCTATGCGCCACTGACGGCATACGCTTGGCCAGTGCCTCAAGCACGGAAGAGGCTTTGCGCACGGCGTAATGTTCCAGGGCTGCACCACCGGAAAGCATTAATACCACCAGACTTCCTGCCAGATATTCATCCAGAATTACGGCGGTAATAATGGATAAGCCGGCCAGTAAATCGGCACCAAAATCGCCCCGAAATAATTTTATAATCAGTTGATAAACCAAAGGTAACCCACCCAACACCAAAACGGCAAGCAGGGGCAGTTGTACCAGCGTCGTTGAAAAGCTGGTTTGTCCTTGGTAAATGTGGACAATTGCTGAAGTTAAGGCGGCATTAATGCTCAGGGTATAAGCTTCATGGCCGGTGTCAAAGGCATACCGCAGCACCAGATAGCCGCTGATGCCGAGGATGCTTATAATGGCAATGCTGTTTTCGTAGGTTGAAGTGGTAGCCGATTGCCTGGTTTTATCCGTGTTAGTCATCTTTTTTGTGTTGTTGGGTTAGCGTAACAGGGCTTTTATCCATTGTCGTTAAGTTAATGGAGTAAAACAGCTTTAGCTGTTTTTACAGGCAAAAGCTGAAGCGATTGCACTCCAGTTTTTTTAACAACTTGCGCTTAAATTAACGGTATTGGGGCTTTGTCGTAGTTATTTTTCTTCGGGTTTTTTGAAGCCATGCCACATCGATTTTGCCAGGTTTTCACGATGTATAAAGCTTTCAATCGCGACACCGATAATATGCGCAATCACTAGTATGACGGTAACGTTGGCAAAAAACTCATGTACTTCTTCCCACATTTTTTCGTTACTGGAACCTATAAAAGCTAAAGGGCCGGCCGCTTTATCAGCACCATAAACAGCAAATCCGGTGATTACAGTCATTAATAAGGTCAGCAATAATAGTACAATCATGGCCGCACCCGCCGGGTTATGGCCAACGTAACGCTTCGATTTAAAGGTGGTCAGATCTTTTATATAGGCAATTGACTGAACTGGGCTGCATAGAAAATTTGAGAATCGGGCATAATTATTACCGATAAAACCCCAGACCAATCTGAATAGCAACAAGCCGAATACCAGATAACCCGCCCAAACATGAACGGTTAATAAGTCATCTTCGGTCAGGTAAGCAACCACGAATCCTACAACCAGCAACCAGTGAAAAATTCTGAGCGGGAGATCCCACACTTTGACTAACGCTTGTGACTTCATTTTGTACCCCTGTGAATAGTGTATGGCTTACTCTATCGTATTAAGCTGAAATGAAGCTTAAAAGTATAGCATCACAAAATAGCTGGCGTATAGCCAAAGCGGGCGACATATAGAGCCCTGAATCAATCACGTACGTAGGGCGTGCCGTGCGCGCCTTATTTTTCAAGGCACGCACGGCACACCCTACAGAAAATAATGTCGCTTAATCAACGAAGGTCTCTATAACTTGATTAAATTATCCCCGCCGCCAACTATGTAAACGTCTCAACCCGTTCAGCAGGGTTTGCGAGGACTGCTTGCGTTTCCAGATACCGGCCACATATTTGTTGGCTTCAGCCAGGGTGGGGTAAATATGAATAGTACTCAGGATTTTGTTTAAGCCGATGCCATGTTTCATGGCCAAAACAAACTCGGCGATCAAGTCTCCGGCCTGTTCGCCAACTATGGTGACACCCAGAATTTTGTCATGGCCCGGTTGCGTTAATACTTTAACAAAACCGTGCGCTTCGCCATCAGCAATCGCCCTGTCAAGATCATCGAGATTATAAATTGACACGTCATAAGTAATGCCCTGCAAATTTGCATCCCGTTCATTTAAGCCAACCCGCGCCACTTCAGGATCCGTAAAAGTCGCCCACGGTATCACTGAATAATCAGTGCGAAACTTTTTAAACTGCCCGAACAATGCATTAACTGCGGCATACCACGCTTGGTGCGCTGCTATATGGGTGAATTGATAAGGACCTGCGACATCACCACACGCGTAAATGTTGGGGAAGTTGGTTTCCTGAAAAGCGTTGGTCGCTATCGTGTTGAGCGGTGACAAGGTGATGTTTAGCTCGTCAATACCATAACCTTTAATATTGGCAACCCGACCTAAAGCAATCAGAACCTGATCAAACGGAATGTTGACCGGCGCTCCGTGATGGTCGGTTATCAGAAATTGTTCACCGTTTTCAAGGACAAATTCTTTTGCGGTATGTTCAAGGCGCAAATCGATACCTTCTTGTTTAAAACGGTTCATAACCGCTTCGGATACTTCGGGGTCTTCACGTCCTAATAGTTGTGCTGCTTGTTCTACGATAGTTACTTCACTGCCAAAGCGGGCGAAGCATTGTGCCAGTTCGCACCCAATCGGGCCACCGCCAAGCACCAGCAGGCGTTTGGGTAATGATTTAAGATTCCAAATCGTATCCGAAGTGAGCGGATTGATTTTATCAATACCGGGTATAGGCGGTAGTAATGGGCTGGCACCGGCGGCGATAACGATTGAGCGGGTCGTTAACGTTTGCACACCGGTAGCCGTTGTAACCTGAACTTCCCAGGGCGAGATTATCCGGGCTTCGCCAAGTATAATATCAACCCCCAGTTGTGTGTAACGCTCAACCGAATCGTGTGGTGCTACGGTTTTGATAATGGACTGCACTCGCGTCATCACATCGGCAAAATCAAATTCTGCCTGTGCCTGTTTGATGCCAAATTCTTGCGAGCGTTTGAGCTGTGCCAGCCATCTGGCCGAACGAATCAGGGCTTTTGACGGGACGCAACCGGTATTAAGACAATCGCCGCCCATTTTATTTTTTTCAATCAAGGTCACTTTGGCTTTGACCGCCGCTGCGATATAAGCGGTAACTAGGCCGCCGGAACCTGCCCCTATCACAATGATATTATTATCGAAACGTTTCGGTTTTAACCACGGATCGTAGATTTTTCTATTTTTCAAGGCTTGCACCATTTTTTGAGCTACCAACGGAAACAGTCCCAGTAACACAAAGGATCCCAGTAACCCTGGCGACACGATGCCGGACAGTGATTCAAGTTTAGCCAACTGAGTGCCGGCATTTACGTAGACCAGCGTGCCCGCCAGCATCCCAATCTGACTGACCCAATAAAATGTCTGCGTTTTTAACGCCGTTAACCCCATTGCCAGGTTAATGAGAAAAAAGGGAAACAGGGGGATCAAACGTAGCGTAAATAAGTAAAAGGCACCCTCACGGTTAACGCCGTCATCAATTTCTTGCAAACGCAAACCAAAACGTGATTTAACTGCATCTCTAAACAAAAAACGCGCAGCCAGAAACGCTAATGTTGCACCGATGGTAGAGGCAAAAGATACGATCACCGTACCCCAAAATAATCCAAACACCGCACCACCCGCCAGTGTTAACACGGTAGCGCCCGGTAGCGACAAGCCGGTGACGGTAATATAGATCAGGCTATAAATAAAAATAGTCAGGCGAGGATGGGTAATGCGGTAGGATTCAATAACGGCCTGCTTCGATTTTAAGGCCTCTAATGTCAGGTAATGCTGGAGATCGAACATAAAAAAAGCCGCCAGAAAAACGGCAATAACCACTAATAACAACGTTTTTGATACTTTCATGGGGCGTTCCCTGTTGATTCGAGCATGGCTACGATAAAGCTATTACCCAAAAGCATCTGCCTGGATTTTTATGGAGTAACGGATGTTACGCAAGACGGATAAAAATACCACGAAGACACTGATAACACGATGAAAAAATAGTTTGTTAATGCGCTTAAAATTAACAAGCTGTTTTTACAGGCAATAGCAGAAGCGATTGCACTCCAGTTTTTAAACAACTTGCGGTTAACTTAATGGATTTTGGGTAGGGGGAGGTTTTTTAAATAAATCCCCCTCAGCCCTCTTTTTCAAAGGAGGCTGAGGGGATTGAATAATCATAAAACGCGAAAATCATGAGATTTTATATCTTCGTGCTCTTCGTGTCTTCGTGGTGAAGAGCTTTAAGCTTATCTTATTTCAAAAGACGTAAAAATCTCTGTTGATTCCAATTCAAACATTTCTACATGATCGACTCGGGCGGTGATGGGCCCTTTTTGGCACCATTTTATGAATGGCTCAAGCGCATTATTATCCGCTTGAGCCATTATTTCGACCCGACCATCAAGCATGTTTTTGACACAGCCTTTTATATCAAGTTGTTTGGCTTTTTTTTGGGTGAACACTCTAAAATAAACGCCTTGCACGCGACCGGATACCAGCAACCTTACGTTACGTGTCACTTTGTAATTTTCCAGCAATAATGGATTCTTGGATTGCGGGAAAAATCTTCCGGAATGGTGGCAGCACTAATATCTTCAACGGTTAATTCGGACAGTCCAAGACTATCAATTTTAAAACGTCTGAAATTGGTAGAAAAATATAATATGCCTTCAGGTGCCAGCAGTGTCACGGCATTTTTAATGAGTTGTACATGATCATTTTGTATATCAAATACATCATCCATCCGTTTTGAATTTGAAAATGTAGGCGGATCAAGAAAGATTAAATCATATTGTCTGACATCTGCTTTTTTGGCTTCATTTGCCAGCCATTCCAGACAGTCAGTTTGAATAAACTCATGCTCTCCGGTATTTTTATTCAGAGCCATGTTGTTTTTGGCCCATTCCGTATAGGTATTGGACATGTCGACCGTGGTGGTTGACGTTGCTCCCCCCATTGCGGCATGGACGGTGGCACTGCCGGTGTAAGCAAACAAATTTAAAAAGCGTTTGTTTTTAGCGTGTTGCTGAATCAGCATCCGAATGGGGCGATGATCCAGAAATAAACCGGTGTCCAGATAATCTTCGAAATTAATCAATAACTTACAGCCACCTTCTTCAATGGTGTGGAAGCGTCCCAATTCGCCGTGTTTTTCGTATTGGTCGGTGCTTCTTTGTTTTCTGCGTATTTTTAAGAAAATATGATCACTGTTAACAGCCAATACGTGAGGTATTTCTGCGAGTAATCCGGCTAATCGCTGATCAGCTTTGTGTTGATCAATGGTTTTAGGTGGTTCGTATTCTTGAACATTAATCCAGGTTTCCGAGCCCTGATAAATATCAACCGCAGCAGCGTATTCCGGTAAATCGGCATCGTAAACACGATAGCAGGTAATCTCGTTTTGCCTGGCCCATTTGGACAGTTTTTTAAAATTCTTTTTTAGTCGATTGGCAAATTCTATCGCTCCAACCTTGCTGTCTTCTTTATCGGCAATGGCTTCCACTATTGGCGCATTCGCTTTGCCGGACTCTTTGTCAGTAGAGCCTTCAGCTTCCGGTTTGAGTGCTTTTTCTACTCGCGCAACTTTTTCAGTGTCAACAATAGGCGGTTCGGTTTTGCTAATCGCAATGACCTGAGCAATGCGTTCTTCCTGTGTTTTTGCTTTAGGAATAAAAAAACTGCTTTCTTCAATATTAAAACGTAGTAATTTACACTCCAGCGCACCGTTATAAAGCGTAATCGGTTTTTGTGAGCGTATTCCCAAACGAAAACCCAACTCAGGATTGCTGATAATCATCGCGGCTTTCCAGCCGATAAAATGCGCTTTTAGTGATTCACCGAATTTCTTATACAGTTCAGCGGTTTCTTGCTCATCCCCCAAACGTTCACCGTAAGGCGGATTACAGATTAATAAACCGGGTGTCCAGCTTTCAGCGGGCTCTGCATCCTCAATGTCACGACGTTCAACATGAATTTTATTTTGCAGTCCGGCATTGGCTATGTGCGTTAAAGCCGCGTTGACGGTATGACGATTTTGATCAAAGCCGACAATAACGGGAAGTTTTTCCATACCCGCTTTTCTGCGTTGCAGGGCTTCAGTGCGTAATTTTTTCCAGCAGGTGGCATCGTGTTTTTTCCAGCCGATAAAACCAAAATAATCACGTAACAGGCCGGGGGCATAATCTGCGGCGATCATTGCGCCTTCCAGTAATAGTGTTCCTGAACCGCACATCGGATCCAGTAATGAGCCGTTTTGTTTAGCGATTTCGGGCCAACCGCAACGTAATAACATCGCAGCAGCAAGGTTTTCTTTCATGGGGGCTTGTATATTGACATCCCGATAGCCGCGACGATGCAGACTTTCACCGGATAAATCCAAACTAAGCTGGGCGATTTCGCCGTTTAAATAAACGTTAATACGAATATTAGGTTGTTCGGTATTGATGCTGGGGCGTTGTTGAAACTTGTCCCGCATCTGGTCAACAATGGCATCTTTAACTTTTAATGCGCCAAAATGGGTATTGTTAATAGCCTCCGAGTTTTTTGCGCTGAACGAAACGGCAAAAGTATCATCTGCGTTAATATGCTCAAACCAATTGATTTGTTGCACACCGTTATACAGATCATCCTGTGTTTTTACCTCAAATGAGCTTAATACCAGTAAAATTCGGTTGGCGGTTCTGGACCATAAGCACGCCCGATAGGCGGTTTCCAGGTCACCTTGAAAGGCGACACCGGCCATGGTGGCTTTGATATTGCTGATACCGAGACTTTGAAGTTCTTCGGTAAGAATGGTTTCCATCGCCTTGGGCGTGGTGGCAAACAGTTGGTAAATGGGCATAAGGACAAGGTTAAAGGCGAAAGGCTAAAGGTGAAAGGCACGAGGCACCGGCTTTTTCTTGCGCCTTTTGCCTTGTGCCTTTCGCCTGTTTTTTTATTGAATTTTGATCAGTTCAACGTCAAATATCAGCGTTGAGTTGGGGCCAATTGAGCCGCCAGCGCCTTGCTCGCCATAAGCGAGTTCTGAAGGGATGTAAAAGCGGTATTTAGAACCTTCGGTCATTAATTGTACGCCTTCAGTCCAGCCTGGAATCACTCTGTTTAAAGGGAATGAAATAGGTTCGCCACGACTGTAAGAGCTATCAAATTCTTTGCCATCCAAGGTTGTGCCTTTGTAATGCACCTTTACGGTATCCGTAGCTAAAGGTGTTGCAGTGCCGGTTCCTGGTGTTAAAATTTCGTATTGCAAACCACTTGCAGTGGTTACAATATTGGCTTTTTTAGTATTTTCTGCCAGAAAAGCAACGCCGGCTGCTTTATTTTCTGCTGGTGTGGTGGCATTGGCCATTGAAAACATAGTAATTCCTATAAGTATAACGGTGACAATTGAAATAATTTTAATTTGAATTTTTCTCACGGTTGCGCCTTTTAGTTAACGTAAAAACGATAGTTTACCAAAAAACAGTCGGTTTTTTTAATTCATTTTGCAAGTGCCTAATTGACTCTGAAATAATTTGGCCCGGTAAGCGACTTTGTCAGCGATTTGTCTTAACTCGGCTTTATTTAAATAGCTTTTGTGCAAATAGCCCTTATGTCCTTCATGGTAGGCGAGGTATAAATTTTTTGCATCGCCTTTGGATATACCCAGCTTGGAATGACTTTGGTTGCTGTACCAGCCAATAAAATCCGCAGCATCAGCAAAATCATCACGATCAGAAGTCCAGCCGCCTGCATCGTCAAGATAAAGATCCCACGTTCCATCGATGGCTTGCGCATAGCCGTAAGCACTGGTGGGTCTAAGCCAGGGAATAATTCCCAGCAGCCAGATACGGGGCGGTTGTGCATCTGCGACAAAGTGCGATTCCTGGTGCATAATGGCCATTTGTACAGGAATAGGCACACCCCATTTTTCATAGGATTGCTTGGCATCTGCATACCAATCATCTTTTTCTTGAAAAGTGGCGCATAGATTGTCACTGTTTCTAGGCGGAGTCGCTGTGCAGGCCACTAAAGAGAATAAAAAAGGCAGTAAGAGTGGGTGTTTCATAAGGTGGTGCAAGGTGTTGAGCAAAATAGTGATAGCGGTATAATTTGAGTTGGTTTTGTAAGAAAAAATAAACAGGGCTACAATTGTACTTGATAAACTCATAAAGTGTGAGCTTGAATATAAAGATCATCAACTTAAGACTGTGCAGGTTAATTGCTTACCGACTGCGTTAAATTGATAGGAAATATAAGCCGATAGTCAATCAGGAGATAGTGATGTATTCAACGTTAGATCGGCCTCGGCGCACAAACCTGGTGTCAGAGGGCTTTATTTATATGGGTGAAGAAGAGCATAAAATTACCGTTAAAAATCTGTCTATAAACGG
>JBAXUR010000131.1:0-8684 GCA_037129595.1 Methylococcaceae bacterium
TCGGCAGCAGCGGTGCCATCTTGAGTTACATCATGTGCCGCGCCATGAACCGCAACTTTATCAGCGTGATTGCCGGTGGCTTTGGTTCGGCTTCAGGTGGAGTAGCCGCCGCGATTGAAGGTGACGTACAACCTATTGATGCCGAAGAAACTGCGAAACTGCTGCAAGCGGCAAAAAACATCATGATTATCCCAGGCTACGGCATGGCGGTTGCACAGGCTCAACATACCGTTTATGAAATCACCAAACTGTTGCGGGATAAAGGCAAAAAAGTACGCTTTGGCATCCATCCGGTTGCCGGCCGTATGCCCGGTCACATGAATGTCTTGTTGGCCGAAGCCAAAGTGCCTTACGACATCGTTTTTGAGATGGATGAAATCAATGATGATTTTGCCAATGTAGACGTGTCCATCGTTATCGGTGCCAATGATATTGTTAATCCGTCGGCACTTAATGATCCCAACAGCCCGATTGCCGGTATGCCGGTAATCGAATGCTGGAAAGGCGAAACCACCATCGTGCTTAAACGCAGCATGGCATCGGGTTATGCCGGCGTGGGTAATCCGTTGTTTGTACTGGAGAATACGCGCATGTTGTTTGGTGATGCCAATGTAACCATGCAGGCGGTTTTGAAGGTGTTGAAGGGGTAAAATACCGTCCACGAAAGGCACGAAAATAGGTAGGATGGGTAGAGGCGATAGCCGAAACCCATCATTCACGAATACGATGGGTTTCGCGTTGCTCTACCCATCCTACTCGCTATAAAAATCCTAATTAAATTGCTTAAATATCGTACGCCATGAATCAATTATCAAAATCCGCAGTATCATTGATTGAATATTGTGCCGCCGATAAGCGGATTTGTCCTATAGCCGACAAATGGCAAGAGCTTTGGAAAATGCTGCCAGAAGATTTAACCAAAGAAGGGCGCGAAAGAACAGCTCCATTGCCGTTAATTCTCGCCGCTATCGAATGCGAGCCCTGGGGGAAAAGAATGAGAGTTAAAGATGACATCGAATGGGCTGACGATCATGGTGTGATTAGGCTGGTTGATTTATTTTTACGCAGCTTATCTTCCGAAGAATGGGAACAACAAACGAGCAATTACATCAAAGACAATTTTTATGATGACTGTTCATTTAAGTATTGCATTGATAATGATGATGTCGAAGGTATGAAAATATACCTATCAAATGGCGTTAATCCAAATGACGACTATTCAGAGTATTCAAAAGGCAATGCTTTGGTTCGTGCTGCGGAAGAAGGCGCAATTAATGCAGTTGCTTATTTATTGTCTATTGGTGTTGAGTTAGATGCCGCATCATTAGGTGTTGCTACCGTGCGAGAGCATAACGATATACTTAATCTGTTGCTTGATTCAGGAGTAGTGCCTAATGCTGATGCACTTTGCTCTGCGGCGGGAACTAATAATATTCAAGGGGTTGAGCGGCTATTGTTGGCTGGCGCACCAATTAATGATATGACTAGCTTAGGATGGTACGCACTCCATAATGCAGTAATAGAAGGCCAGACAGAAATTGTAGAATTGTTGTTAAAAAGTGGGGCAAATCCCGATGTCGCTACACAAGATGGAACAACACCATTAATGTCTGCCCTGAGTGGCGGAGATATTGCAATTGTTGATTTGTTATTAAAATACGGTGCAAATCCGCTGTGTAAAAATGAGAGCGGGGAAACTGCACTTGATGTAGCTGATCGATGGGGTCAGACTCGATTGATTTTGCTGACACACAAATAGATGAGGTATAAAAATGAAACGTGCATTTACGCTTGAATATTGGCAGGATGATGGCTGGTATGTTGGTAAACTTAGGGAAGTTCCCGGAGTATTTAGCCAAGGCGAAACATTACAAGAATTGGAAGAAAATATTGAAGATGCCTATAAATTGCTGATGGAAGAGGAGTTACCAACGATCCATCCTGTTTCTCAGATGAAAGAAGTGTTGGTTGAAGTGGCGTGAAACGGGGTACTTTCATTAAAGAACTAGTTGATTCAGGATGTTATCTTAAACGTCATGGCAACAAACACGATATTTATGCTAATCCGGCAAATGGTAAACAAACTCCCATTCCAAGGCACTCCGAAATTAAGGATACCCTTTGTCAACTTATCAGAAAGCAATTGGGTATATGAACGAAGCGTAACGGGGCTTGAGAGCAGTCGGCAAGACTTTGAATCTTGGAGGTTGAAAACAAGTAGCCTTGGTGTAGCGCAGTTCAATCGAAGATTATCGAAATAATTTATTCCTTGATTGCGTTACACTTCATCAAGGCTACTTGCTATCGTACTTAAACGCAGCATGGCATCGGATTATAGGGCAGGCGGGGATAATCCCGTTTGTGCTGAAAAACACCCGCATGTTGTTTGGAGATCCCAATACGACTATGCAGGTGGTGTTGAAGGGTTAGGTTAGGTTAGGTTAGGTTAGGTTAGGTTAGGTTAGGTTAGGTTATGCCAGGTTAAAGGCTTTATCGTTAGCACAAACTATCGATGCATAAAATTTTGGGTTGCAAAAAGTGCAACCCAACTTAAAGCCGTATCCCGAAAAACACACAACATCTACAAGAAATGTAATATTAAATTCGTATAGATGAAAAAAACCTGTAAATTCACTCTTTTTTTTAACGTATTAACTAATTCGTAATAATTTATTGCTTTGTTTTTAATATTAACTATTATGTTTGGTATGTTTATGATTTTAGGATGTTGGATGTGAGCGAACAATCATGGTTGAGCACGAAAGAAGCGGCTATTTTGCTGGAAGTGAGTCAGCGTACCATTCAAAATTGGGTGGATAGCGGAAAAATAAAGGCTAGCCTGACGATGGGTGGGCATAGGCGTTTGAGTCGCGAGGATGTAATAAGGCATTTATCTGCCGCCCGATCGTCATTAACGGGTAATACTGAATATATAGAACCCTCAATAACGGATGACGAAAGCCAGTTGCGGGTTTTGGTTGTAGAGGATGATTACGCTATTTTGCGGCTATGTGAATTACAATTCGGTCAATTTAGTGTCCCACATCAACTGTTCCTGGCTACCAATGCTTATCAGGGCTTAATGATGGTTGGCAAATATCGGCCGCATCTCATTTTTACAGATTTAAATATGCCGGATATTGATGGCTTACACATGATTAGTGAAATCATGAAAATGCCTGATATGAAAGATACAAAAATTATCGTAGTAACAGGAATGGAAGCAAAAGATATCATAAAAATGGGCTCAATACCTGAAGGCTTGATGGTATTACCCAAGCCTATTCCATTTAAAACAGTGGAAACGATACTATACCAACAAGCCAATACCCTAAAACAACTTAAAAAAACCGATTGACTCAGTATGAGTGATGCCTGTAATTAATCAAAATGTTAATAGCAGGCAGTGACAACATAATCCACCGAATCTGTTCAGTCCTTTATTGAAACGGCGATTCAATAACCTGGATTCAATCAAGTTATTTTATTTCCAGCTCTTGGCAAGTCGTTCTTTTAAAAACATTAGTTATTAGCTCATGAAAAATCAGTTAGATGTCACTGAAAATACAAATATTGAAGACCCTATTTATTACAATACCCGTGAAGTAGCCGAAATGCTTGCTTTGTCACGAGGTACTGTGCAAAAAATGGTTGAACAAGGGGCACTGCAAGCTTGGAAAACATCAGGTGGGCATCGCCGGATACTGGGTGGTTCTGTCGAGAGCTTTCTAAAAAATCGCAAACAGAACACTTTTTCGACTCAACCCAGTCGACTATCCATCCTTGTAGTAGAGGATGATCTAGCCTTGCAAAAACTTTATCAATTAACCATGGCCGGTTGGGATATGCCTATTGATCTCAACATCGTCGGCGATGGCTTATCTGGATTGGTGCAAATTGCCAGACATTACCCGGACATTTTGATAGCCGATCTGCGTATGCCGGGCGTTGACGGATTTGAGATGATAAATACACTGCGAAAGGATCACTTGTTTAATAAGATGGATATTATTGTGGTTACCGGATTAAGCAAAGCCGATATCAGCAACAGAGGTTGGATACCCAAGGGAGTGACAGTATTTTATAAACCCGTACCTTTTCACGAAATTCATGGCTATGTGAGTGCAAAACTGGCATCACTACAAAGAAACGCTGAACTTGCAACAAGTTAAAATCCAAACGAGACTTGCAACACATAGCATACCCCATCAATAATAGAAATCTAGTAAGTCGAGTTTAAAGTGCAGACTTTGCAGGACAAGGGTTGCGTTAAATCTTCAGTGAGCACTATCACACACCCCAACAAAGACTATCCAAAAATAAATGTCAGCATAATACCGGAGTGTGACATGCAATTAACTCAAGTATCGACGTATAAGAATCCTTATTAAAATTAAAGTCACCGATTTTATTTACCTGGTTTGAATTAACATTTTTTCAGCGCTACACTAACACTTTGCTTCTGCGCAGAGATAAATACAGCCATGTCAAAACAGACCCCTCTTTATCCTCTTCATCTTAAGTTGGGCGCCAAAATGGTGCCTTTTGCCGGCTATGAAATGCCGGTGCACTATAGCCAGGGTATTATTCATGAGCATTTGCATTGCCGCAGCCATGCGGGTTTTTTTGATATATCCCACATGGGGCAATGCCTGATTTTGGGGGATGATGCAGCCCGTGAACTTGAGCACCTAACACCCAGCGATATTACCGGACTTAAAACGGGTGCCCAGAAATATACCGTATTAACCAATAGCGAGGGCGGCATTATTGACGACATCATCATTACCCGCATTGATTCCGGACTGATGATTATTGTTAATGCCGCCTGTAAAGATAAGGATTTTAAGTATCTGGAAAGCCGTTTATCCGGACACTGTACGTTTAAAGAATTGCCTGACCAAGCCTTATTGGCTCTTCAGGGCCCTGCGGCGGCCACTGTTGTTGCCCGGTTTTCAAAGCAAGCGGCGGAGTTGTTATTTATGCAGGCCTGTGTAACCGAGATAAACGGAATATCTTGCACCCTCAGTCGTTGCGGCTATACCGGCGAAGATGGTTTTGAAATTTCAGTTGCTAATCAATACGCGCAGCAACTAACCAAGCTGTTACTAGCGGAAAACGAAGTTGAACCAATGGGACTGGGTGCCAGAGACACTTTGCGACTGGAGGCCGGATTGTGTCTTTATGGACATGAACTGACTGAAGTCATCACGCCAGTCGAGGCAGGCTTGCAATGGTTGTTTAAAAAAGGTCATGACCAGTTTCCCGGTGCTGATAAAATCTTAAATCAGCTAAAAGAGGGTTCCGAAAAAATCCGTACAGGATTACTGGTTGACAGTAAAGTTCCCGTCAGAGAAGGCTGTGTTGTTGTCAATAATGAAGACAAGGTAGTGGGTTATGTAACTAGCGGCAGCTTTTCTCCCAGCTTAAACAAACCGATTGCCATGGCATTGCTTAATAGTCATTTCGCAAGCTTGGGCAATAACTTGTATGCTTTGGTGCGGGATCGAAAGGTTGCGGTTACCGTAACCAAACTCCCTTTTATTACACATCGTTACCTTAGGTAAACTGTATGCCAATAACTCGTGCTAGTTTGGAACAACTGGAAATGCGTGGTAATTTTATCTACCGTCACATTGGTCCTAATCAACAGCAAACCCAAGAAATGCTTTCTGAACTGGGTTTAACCGAGCTGGAAGATATTATTACGCTGGCAATTCCTGCCAATATCCTTAATCATGAGCCCTTAAAACTCACCGAAACAATCAGTGAGCGTGCGGTTATCAAGCATCTTAGGCAAATGCGCGGCCGTAATAAAGTATTTACGTCAATGATTGGCATGGGTTATTACGATACCGTGATGCCGGCGGTCATTAAACGCAATGTGCTGGAAAATCCCGGCTGGTACACGGCGTATACGCCCTATCAGGCCGAGGTTAGTCAGGGACGACTGGAGGCTTTGTTAAATTTTCAGCAAGTGATTATTGATTTAACCGGCATGGAATTGGCCAATGCTTCGCTGCTTGATGAGGCGACAGCCGCAGCAGAGGCCATGACGATGTCGCGGCGTTTGTCCAAAAGTTCTGCCAACTGTGTTTTTGTCGACCAGAATTGCCATCCGCAAACGATAGCCGTTGTTAAAACCCGCGCCCACTCGTTAGGTTATGAGGTTATCGTTGCCGACCCTTTTCATGATTTGGAACAACAAGAATTTTTTGCCCTGATTGTGCAATATCCGGGCTCTAAAGGTGAAATAAAAGACCTCAGTCATATCACTACCCTTGCCCATAACAAAGCGGCGCTGATTACCGTGGCAGCGGATTTATTAAGTCTGGTGTTATTAAAACCACCTGCTGCTTTTGGTGTTGATATTGTCGTTGGCAGTGCTCAACGCTTTGGTGTACCGATGGGTTATGGTGGCCCTCATGCGGCATTTTTTGCCACCAAAGATGACTATAAACGCGCTATTCCAGGCCGCCTTATCGGTGTATCCAAAGACAGTCACGGACAAGTTGCGCTGCGGATGGCATTGCAAACCCGCGAACAACATATCCGCCGGGATAAAGCGACCAGCAACATTTGTACTTCGCAGGTTTTACTGGCTGTTATTGCCGGATTTTATGCGGTTTATCACGGTGCAGAAGGTCTGCGCCAGATTGCCGGCCGTGTGCATCGCTATGCGCAAATTTTGGCGGCAGGATTAACACAGTTGGGGCATACTGTTATCAGTGAATGTTATTTTGATACGCTGGTGATTTATGTGCCTAATCGAGCCAAACGTTTTGCCGCAAACGCCGACGAAGCGACTATCAATTTACGAATCATTGATGCAGACCACTTAGGAATTTCGTTAGACGAAACTACCACACGAAAAAACTTAAGAGCCCTCTGGCAGGTTTTTGCCTCCGCTACCGCAGGGCTTCCCGATATTAACAAGCTCGATGCCAGCATCACTGAATGTATCCCGGAACGGTTATTGCGCAACGATAAATTTTTGCAACACCCGGTGTTTGATCGCTATCATTCAGAAACTGAAATGATGCGTTATATGCGCCGACTCGCCAGGCGCGATATTGCGCTGGATCGTTCCATGATACCTTTGGGTTCCTGCACGATGAAGCTTAATGCCGCTACCGAAATGCAAACGATTTCCTATCATGAATTTAACGGATTGCACCCCTTCGCACCGCTGTACCAGACGCATGGCTATCAGCAAATGTTTGCGGAACTGGAGGATATGTTATGTGATTTGACTGGCTTTGCTGCTTTTTCACTGCAACCCAACGCCGGTTCTCAAGGTGAATATACCGGCCTGTTAGTGATTCGTAAATATCATGAAGTATCAGGTCAATCACAGCGCACTATTTGCCTGATACCGGCTTCTGCGCATGGCACCAACCCTGCCAGTGCAACGCTGGCGGGTCTTAAAGTGGTGGTGGTTGCTTGTGATGAAAACGGCAATGTCAGCTTGGCTGATTTGCGGTCAAAATTGGCAGAATATCATAATACGCTGGCTGCTTTAATGATTACCTATCCATCCACCCACGGCGTTTATGAAGAATCATTCAGAGAGATTTGTGATCTTGTGCATCAGCATGGCGGACAGGTTTATCTGGATGGTGCCAATTTTAATGCGTTGGTGGGTTTAAGTCGTCCGGGAAAAATTGGCGCGGATGTCGCCCATCTTAATCTGCATAAAACGTTTTGTATTCCGCATGGTGGCGGCGGCCCGGGTGTTGGCCCGATTGGTGTAGGCGCACATTTGGCTGCTTTTTTGCCTGATCATCCAGTTGTTGATGGCGTCAATCCAGCCAAAGGCGTGCATGGCACCATCGGAACCGTGTCCGCTGCACCGTGGGGATCGGCCAGTTTATACACCATTTCTTGGGCTTATATCGCCATGATGGGTTCGGCCGGTTTAAAACGCGCCACCTTGACCGCCATTTTAAACGCTAATTATATTGCCAAACGCTTGGCACCTTTTTATCCGATTTTATATACCGGTAAAAACGGTTGGGTTGCCCATGAATGTATTATCGATTGCCATGCGTTTAAAAAATCCTGCGGCATAACCGTGGAAGACATCGCCAAACGCTTGATCGATTATGGTTTTCATGCGCCTACCGTGTCATTTCCGGTGGCCGACACCTTGATGATAGAGCCTACGGAAAGCGAGAACAAAGCCGAGATTGATCGTTTTTGTGATGCGCTGATTGCCATACGCGAAGAAATTAAAGCCATAGAAAACGGCAATGCCGATACTGAAAACAATGTGTTGCATAACGCGCCGCATACCCATCGGTTATTACTGGAAGAATGGACGCTGCCTTACTCCAAACAACAGGCTTTTTTCCCTGATAATAATCAGCACGATGATAAATACTGGCCCCCAGTTGGGCGTATTGATAATGTGTATGGCGACCGGCATGTGGTGTGTAGTTGCCCACCGATGTCAGCTTATGAGTGAATAGTAAGCAGGTTGCCAAAAGGTGTATTCAGATTAATTACACACCACGAAGACACGAAGATCACGAAGTTTTTTACCTTCGTTTTTCTTCGTGGTTTTATCCCTTAATTACAATGCCGGAAGCGTCAGCTTCCGGCCCAGACTGTGTGAAAACTCACAAACAAAATCTTCAGAGGTTGAATTTACTCCATTTACTTGTAAAAAAAGAGTCAACTAT
>JBAXUR010000132.1:0-8572 GCA_037129595.1 Methylococcaceae bacterium
GGATGAATATTTTAAAGGCTCTGAATGCCTTGTTGATGTACCGTCAACAAATGCACAATAGAATAAATGGTGATGATGTGCTTAATTTTCTGTTGCTGGATGCTAATTTGCCACGATCCGTAAGTTGTTGCCTTGCTGAAATACATACTAGTGTTAGCCAACTGCCTAATAATAATGGTTTACCCTTGAAAATTACTGAACTGGAGGCGTATGTAAAAGCCATGGATACCCGGCAAACCACCCAAAAGCAATTACGTAGTATTCTTGATAGTTTACAAAACAAGCTGGGAGAATTACATGCCCAGATTGCAGATAACTGGTTTTTGATGGCCGCTAGCGAGTAAACAAGGCCTCAAGGGTGATATTTACTACTAAGGATACGAAGATTTATTGCTTCGGGTTCCTTGGTTAAATTCAGGACAGGCTTCGTGGTTAACGCTTTTTATGGATTTATTGCTTTATTTTTTAGTGAGATTGGTATTGACAGGCGCAGAAGATACGGTAAGTTGAGGTCCTTCCGGACTATCTTTGACGTTGAAATCCAGGATAAACCGATTATCCTCTGGAAATAATTCATCTTTGCGCTGAATGATCGCACCTATGAAGTGTATGGTCTTTATTGCAGGTGCCGGGTTGCTGTCATTGGAATGCTTCCCCATTTCTGCTTCCAATTCTTGCCTCATTGTCGGCATTTCATCGATAAATGCTGTCAGCTTTTCGATACGGTCTTCTTTTGGCAATGCCCCAATATTCCATGCTACGGCCGCTAGTGCTATAAGGTTCTCAAATTCCTTCGTGGATAGCTTTTCAGGCTCAAACGGTTCACACAATTCTAATAACGCTGCGGATAGTTTAATACTGACAGATGGTTTTTGTTGTCTTTGTAGATGTTTTTTTCGGCTTGCTTTGCCCATGGTTTGCTCTCAATAGTACCAGTATTTTGTAATCATTCAGTCCCTCTTTGAAAAAAAGGGGTTAGGGGATGTTTTATTAGATAAGTACTCCTCAACCCGAATTTTTAAAAGGGAGAGGTGAATAACTAAAGTATTTTTTCTAAAGCATAGGGCGATTTGTTTTGAACAGCCGTCATTTATATTTGCGGAAAATTGCCTAAGGCAGTACGCAGAAAATAACCACCAGAATTAGCCAGGTTCCCATAACGGAGCTTGGAAAGATAGGGTGGGGAGCAATGTCGTTAAGTTAATCGTAAGTTGTTTAAAAAGCTGCAGTCTAATTGCTTAAACTATGGCTTGTAAAAACAGCTAAAGCGGTTTTACTCGATTGTATGCTTAACTTAACGGCATTGGGTGGGGATTATTTATTGCGAGTTACCTTACATAGGGCCATGACTGGTTTATAACACACTGCGCATGGGCTTGTGCAATTTTTTATCCAGCGCAGGCAAGGCCGCAATCGCTTCGCGTAGTTTGGTTTCCCAGCTGCGTCTAAGCTGTAACATATAATCATCATCATCGTCAAAACAGTAATACTCATCTAGGCTAAAGCTGTCTTTACGATAAATAAGCATTTCAACAGGTGCACCGACGCTGGCATTACTGCGAATGGTAGAGTCCATGGACACCAGGCAACACCGCGCAGCTTCGTCTATGGGGGTGTTCAGTTTAAGAAATCGATCCAATATGGGTTTGCCGTATTTACTCTCGCCAATTTGCAGAAAAGGGGTGTTGGCAGAACTGGTTATGCTGTTGCCTTCTGCATAAATCATGTAAGCAGCAGGTGCATCAGTACCAATTTGACCGGCTAAAATAAAACTGGCGGAGGTGTTAAATGCGGATTGTCCTTGAGAGCTTTTATGCTGTTTTTGTTTATCAACACTGACATGACCCAAATAATCAGCCGCTTCAAACAAGCTTTCTACGCTGTTAAAATTGATTTTGGCATTTTTTATTTTGTCGCGGTGCAGTTGCTCTAATACGGCTTGGGTAGTGGCTAGGTTTCCGGCGCAGAGTAGCACAATCTTACGGTCACTGGTCGTATCAAAAGCGTGCATTTTGCCATGTGTGCTGACATTATCAATACCGGCATTGGTTCTTGAATCAGAAACCAGAATAAGTCCTTCATTTATAGAAGCTGCAATACAATAAGTCATCAACGTTTAGCCATCGTAATTTAAGTTTTATGGGTTAATTATCCAGCAAATCGACCCGAACGTCCATGTTGTTCAATAAACAGCCTGAGCCGAACTGATGAAATATGGAAACATCGGCGGCATCGCGCCCCAAAGCAATAACCACCCGGCCGCCTCTAAAGTCAATTTGTGTGGGGTCAAAGCAATACCAACGGTCGCCAATATAAGCTTCAAACCAGGCATGTAAATCCATCGGTTGTAGATTATGCAGGTAACCTACGACCAGTCGTGCCGGTATGCTGATACTGCGACAAAGTGCTATGGCAAGTTGGGCAAGATCCCGGCACACGCCATAGCCATGATGATGCACTTCAACAGCGGATAGTGGAAATTCACTGGAGCCGGGTACATAGCTTATGGAATCCCGAACCCACGAATTAATTTTATTCACTTGATCGTAACCGGGCAGGGCATCAACAATTATTTCTCTGGCTAGATCGCCAAACCGGTCAGATTCGCAATAGCGGCTGGGTAACAGAAAGGTAAGCACGTCGTTGGGAAGGTGTTGTATTTCAACAAAACAAGCCCCCTGTGCAATATCAAAGCTGTCAGGCACTATGACTTCGGCTGAGGTATGGATCAAAAAATCTCCAACCGGTGCAATCAAGCGCTGACAAGAATTGCCGAAACTGTCAGTACTTTCTATAATCGGTATCGCAGGTTTAATGATATAGGTCTCGCGGTTTATCCATTGCTGTAAGCCTTTGAAAGGACGTAGCATTAAAATTAAAACACTCGTTTCAACTATCTGGAAATTGAGATTACAACTCACCCTTAATTTCATATTAATGAACCCTGTGTCAATAATGGCATCACTCATTTTCGAACGAAAGAAATAAGCAGTTTGAGCTCATAAAACAATCCTGATCTAAACGCTTGAAGACTTCAGTGGTTTTCAAAGTATGAGTGATTGGCTAAAAGCCCCGTCACGTTTTAGTTTTAAATATTCAGCGACTCAATTTCTTTATAAGCGTGGTTTAGCCAAATTTTAACCCGTTGTCTTTCGAGTAAACCCAACGCATCATGGCTTTCGGTATCTTTGTTTTTTGCAGCCCAAAAACTGTAGCTGTTACTGTCAATCTTGGTCATTACTGGTGTATGAAGGCGCTTTAATGTTATAAACCGGGCATCAAAAGCCAGCGCTCGCTCTTTAACGCCAGAATTTTCCAGAATTTTAAAGTGCATATCACGCAGTTGGTTTTGTACCAGAATATAATTAAGACGTGTACCGTATTGGTCAAGTAATTTGTCCAGTAAGTCTACGCAATCTTTGCCAGAATCCATGACGTTCCAATAGCAGATAGAAATCCCCAGCTCTTCTGCCAGCTCCAGTACACCAGAGTCCTCTATCCATTCGCCTAATGGTTGATGGCTTTGCGCAGCAAGGTCAACCAGAATACGCTGTTCCGGCAGTGCTAAAGCCGTCTCTATAATGGCATCCAGACTTTGGTAATTGTCAATCACGGTCGGTGAGGCGAAGTCACTGTAAAAACGCAGCAAAGAACCATGCGACCGATCAGTATCAAAGCCGATAAAGGGAATGTTCTTGTCAATCATGTATTGAGCCAGTAGACGCGCAACAACCGATTTTCCGATACCGCCTTTTTCGCCGCCAATAAGATGAATAGTACTCATATAAAATCCTCTAAATTAAAAATTATTTTAGGTGAAAGGCTAAAGGCTAAAGGCTAAAGGCTAAAAAAAACAGTGGGAGGGTTACCTAATTCACCCTTTAGCCTTGCACCTTTCGCCTTTCGCCTCATTCCAGCCTCATCACATCCACTGATACTGACAGGGTATGCTGCCCGCCACCAAAGGCAATGCCTTTAAGCGGGGTTACATCGGCATAATCACGTCCCCAGGCCAAGGTGATATGTTGATCCAAGGGCACGGTATTATTGGTAGGATCAAAATCCAGCCAGCTCATACCTGGAATGTAAACCGAGAACCAGGCGTGGGATGCATCAGCCCCTACCAGACGCGGCTTGCCGGGTTCAGGCAAAGTCTCGACATAACCGCTGATGTAGCGAGCGGCGATTCCATAGGCTCGTAAACAACCAATTGCCAAGTGCGCAAAATCTTGACAAACACCTCGACGAAAACTGAGCACTTCGGATAAGGGCGTAGCGATGGTGGTAAAGGTTGGGTCGTAGATAAAGTCTTTGTAAATTCGCCCCATTAAATTATGGACAACGTCCACCAGCGCCATATTGGGTTGGAATGAGCTCTCTGCATACTCTGCCAGTTCTGGAGTAATAGTGATCATGGGTGAATCCAGAACGTATTGACGGGCATCCAGTATTTCGAGATTATTATCCTGGTTTTGTAGCTGGATTTGAATCTGCTGACTTTGTGACTGTCCTTGCAGTGGTGTTCCCTGCAGCAAGTTGCGTACCTGCTCCCAAGTCATTTGATTAAACAAATCCAAATTGTTTTGCCTGGGAAATATCGTTACCTCACTGATTGCCGTGACGATGAGTTGCGTGTGAGGCTGCTGGGTAGAAAAATAAACGACGCGATTACCAAAAAAATCCACCCGCTCGCGAAGATCCACTGGCGTTGGCTTAATGTCAAAATGACTGCTGTGACAGTGCTGCCGCCAGAAATTACGAGGCTGTAATTTGGCTTCATTCTGGCACAAACCGACTGATTGGCTGTAGTGATAGAGGGTCGTGTGGGTAATACGGTATTTCACAGTTCATCCTCAGCGCTATTGGGTATCAGTAGTTGTGAGGTCTGCGAGTGACTGAAATAAGCTTCAGCGATCACTTCTGCAAACCGCCACAACAAATCTGTCGTATTCGATAGCAAAATTTCCAAGTCGGTATAGATACCTTCATTTTCATTAGCCAAGGTTAATTCGGACATATTACACAGGCGTAAATCAGTATAGGTTTTTAAAATTAAACGCTCTTCTTCACTTAGACGGCTTTTACTTTTTACTCTGGGCAAAGCGTCCACATGAATCGATAACTGATGCAGTTGATAAGCGACCGAGCGTGGATGCGTTTCATCCAGTAACAACAACTCCAGTACCATCGGTAACTGGATAAAAGAACGGTAGCGGCGCTGATAAATAGTTAAACTGTCAGTTGACACTAGAACAGCTTCAAGAACTTGATTTTGAAGGGTCTCTTCGTGTCGTAGCGTCAGTGTTGAACGGAGTAAGGCAATCAGTGACAGTGCACGTTCCAGTCTGCGGCCACTGTCCAGCATTAACCAAGCTGCTTCACGGGTCATGCTTTCACTGGTTAAACCGGTAAAGGCGACGATGCCGGTAATCAAATCATCCAGATGATTTTGTAACTGTTCGACCGTGATGTCATTATTGACGACCCGTTGTTGCCAGCGCCGTTGAATATTATCAACACTTCGCCAAGTGTCTTGTGACCACAAATCACGAATATTAAAGGCCGCTTGAACCAGCGCATGAATATTGGCCGTCAGCGAGCCTTTGCGATGTCCCTCTTTAGCCAACGATAGCAGTTCTGCCTCGGGTGTTTTCAGGAGTTGGGCATCGCCTTTTACAAATCCCGGATAAGTCCCGGTAACTTGGGTTAGGGTGCGCAGCAATACTTTAAGGCATTCATCGTCAACAGGGTCTTTAAATTCCAGTGTTTCTCTCAGTTTTAGCAAGATGGTGCGCAGCAGTCGTGTGGCCGCTTCAATACGCTCCAGATGTCGACCGACCCAAAATAGATTGTCCGCAGCACGACTGGTCAGAGGTTCGGTGACGGCATTAATATGTTGATTACGTTTGGGTTGCGTCCATATACTGACCGGTTTGTCCGGTTCCGAGGCCAGTACCCAAGTGTCTTTGCTGATGCCACCGGCCTGGTTTGAAACAATAAAATTATCTTTTTGGCGGGCAACGCGAGTCAGTCCGCCGGGCATCACCACATAATCATCGCTGCTTGCGACGACAAAGTTTCGTAACACGGCGTTACGCGGTTCGATTTGATGGTCGATAAAGGCCGGTAGCGTAGAGAAACTAACTTGTTCCTGGCCGATAAACAAATGCGGTTTAGCTAAAATTTGGCTGCGCAGGAGGTCTTTTTCTTTGCTGCTTAATTCACCGCCAAAAACAGCATGATTAGCTGATGTGCGATTGATCGGTTTAATAACCAGTCGCTCAAGATTTTGCAGAACAAAATCGCGCTCGCGACTTTGTCCGCACCACCAAGTAGCGACTGAGGGTAATTTAAGTTCCTGATTTAAAAAATAGCGGGACAATCTGGGTAAAAAGGCCAGCAAGCCGGGGTTTTCGAGTACGCTGCTGCCCAACGGATTGGCAATCGCAACATTTCCGCGTCGAACCGCTTCCAGTAATCCGGCCACACCCAACTTTGATTCACTGCGCATTTCCAGCGGGTCGCAAAAAGAGTCATCAACGCGGCGCAATATAACATCGACAGCTTGCAAGCCAGCCAACGATTTAAGCCAGACACGACCTTCACGTACAGTTAAATCACCGCCCTGAACCAGCGTGTAGCCAAGATAAGCGGCTAAATAGGCGTGTTCAAAATAGGTTTCATTAAGTGGACCCGGTGTAAGGATGACGATACGAGGATCTTCTTTGTTGTGCGGCGCAATATCAACCAGTCCTTTATGTAGCGCCTTGAAAAAACCGGATAAGCGATGTACCTGGGTTTCACGAAAAATATCGGGCAGCACGCGTGTCATGACGGTGCGGTTTTCCAACGCATACCCGGAGCCTGAAGGTGCCTGGGTGCGATCATCCAAAACCCACATGCGTCCGCTGGGGCCGCGTGCAAGGTTGGCTGAATAAATAGTCAGATGTCGTTGCTGGTTTTGCAAGGCACCAACACAAGGATGCAAAAAACCTTCATGGCCAAAAACCAACTCAGCCGGCAGCAAGCCTTTTTTTAGCAGGGTTTGTTTGCCATAAATATCTTTAAGTATCAGGTCGAGCAGTTCTGCGCGTTGTTTAAGGCCTGCTTCAATAATGATCCATTCTTCGCTACTGATCAGTAAGGGGACGGGATCAAGGCGCCAGGGTCGGGTCAGGCTTTCCGAGTCGCCATACACATTGTAGGTAACCCCGTTTTCACGTAACAAACGTTGAGCTTCTCTGCGGCGTAGCTCAAGTTTTTCGCTACCCATACTTTCAAGCGCCGCCATAAAACGCTCCCAATAGGGCAGGGCTTTATTTTTGGTGGCATACATTTCATCGTATATGCCAAGTTGCGTCGCGTAATATTGCGTACCAATATCATTGGCAGGGCCGTTGTTGTTACGCACGTATTATTCCTTATGTTTATTCATTGTCGGTTTTATTGACATATCACTGGGCGTTGCTTCCATTATTGCCGACGTCAATAACTTAAAAATAAGATTTTTTTCATATTTAATAATGACTTACCCAATGCCGCTAAGTTAAGCATACAATCTGGAGTAAAACCGCTTTAGCTGTTTTAACAGGCAATAGCTGAAGCGATTACACTCCAGTTTTTTAAACAACTTACGCTTAACTTAATGACATTGATGACTTACCCTATCGCCGGTAATGGACCTGACCGGCTTTATCAATCTGTCAGGTCTGCTACCGGTTTTTTTACCGTCTAAAATTGAAAGCTTTCAAGATCGTTGACTAATATCCTGATAGTGGCGAAGTGTCTCGCCCGTATATATTTGGCGGGGGCGGTAAATAGTGACTTTTTCACCGTGAATCATTTCACGCCAATGTGCCAACCATCCGGGCATGCGTCCGATAGCAAATAAAACGGTAAACATATTGGTAGGTATTCCAGCGGCACGCAGTATTAAACCAGAGTAGAAATCGACATTGGGATACAAGTTGCGGGAAATGAAATAGTCATCTTTCAGGGCAATTTCTTCCAGGCGTCGGGCAATATCCAGAAGTGGATCGTTGATACCTGGTTTGTTAAGGAGTTTGTCACAATGCTGTTTTAAAACTTGGGCGCGTGGATCAAAGTTTTTATAAACTCGGTGACCAAAACCCATTAATCGACATCCTGAATTTTTGTCTTTGGCTTTGTTGATAAATTCAGTTCCATCACCGCCTTCAGCGTGTATCTGTTCCAGCATTTTAATCACTTCCTGATTGGCACCACCATGGCGTGGTCCCCATAATGCCGCAATGCCGGAAGAAATTACCGCATACACATTAGCCATACTGGAGCCTGCCGTGCGCACGGATGAGGTGCTACAGTTTTGTTCATGATCCGCATGCAGTATCAACAGCATATCAATGGCGCGGACAATGTCAGCATCCAGTTGATAATCGCGTACTGGCGATGAGAACATCATGTTCATAAAATTACTGGTATATTTATACTTGATGGAAGGATAAACCAGGGGTTCGCCGATGGATTTTTTATAAGAAAATGCCGCAATGGTGCGTACCTGAGAAACCAGATTGGCAACAATTTGTATCTCTGT
>JBAXUR010000133.1:0-8500 GCA_037129595.1 Methylococcaceae bacterium
CGCGCTGCTCTACCCATCCTACGGTGCCAGTCGGGGTTTGCAACCCCGACTGAAATGTTTGGATGTTTTAATGGTTTTGAAACGTGAGAATACCTCAATCGATGGGTTTCGCGCTGCTCTACCCATCCTACTCTTGGCTATCAACTTAAACCTGCCAATAGCCATGTCGGGTTGGCGATAGTGTAACTGCGGTGCCAGTCGAGGTTTGCAACCCCGACTGAAACGTTTGGATGTTTTAATGGTTTTGAAACGTAAGTGACGGGGTTACAAACCCCGTCACGCTTCGCACGTCGATTTGTCGGGTTACATTGTCGCTAACCTGACGCAGTTATTCGCCTACTTATTGCAAGGCATTAACCATCATGCTAACGCATGATTACATTCGAAAGTAGGATATGAGAAAATAAAACACAATTTACTTCTGAATATTTCAAAATGCAAACTTTAGTCAATTCGAATTTACTCGTTTTACAGCATATCTTTATAATAGATGACGATGAATCTATGGTTAAATTTTTAAATATTGTGCTCAAAAAGATGGGTTATTCAACCTATGTTTACGGCAATGCCATTGATTTTTTAAAGGCAATACCGGATGTAAGTCCCTCAATTCTCATTACTGATATGAATATATCCGAAATGACGGGTATTGAAGTGCAAGCTGAATTAGTTCGATTAGAGCGGATTATGCCGATTATTTTTATCAGTGGAGAATCTACTGTTCCCCAATCGATTACCGCAATGAAACAAGGCGCTGCGGATTTTTTACTCAAACCTGTTAATCTACAGCAATTAAAAGCGGCCGTTGAGTCTGCTTTTGAAGTAGAAATGCAAAATACGCTATGTGCAAGCAATAAAGCGTCCCTGGAATCAAGGTTAAAAATTCTGGCACCGCGTGAGCGAGAAACCTATGAGCTAATGATTTTGGGCTGTAACAATACCGAAATACTTGAAACTTTAAAGATTTCTCTACCAACGACCAAGCAATATAAAACGGCAGTGATGCGTAAGCTAAATATAAGCTCTTTGGCCGAGCTCCTTGATTTACAAAGACTATCATGAAGGAAATAATTACGTGCTTGCTTTTGTTAATGCTGTTAATAAAATTATCAGTTGCCGTAGCCGATGATTATGTAGATGTTGGCAATAGTACGAAGCCCTTCATTTCACTGACTCCTTATTTAGGTCTGTTAGAAGATGCCAGTCAACAATTAACGCTCACCGATATACGAAAAGAAAATCTGAGTACCGACTTTAAAACAAATTTTCCATCGAATCAGTCTATCAACTTATCCTTTACCTCGTCAGCTTATTGGCTACGATTAATCATAGAAAACAGCAGTGACCTGCCTATTGAAAAAATAATTGAACTTAACCACCCTTTACTGAAAAACGTGGATTTTTATTGGCAGATTGACCAAAAAGTTCACCAAACTATTCATACCGGCTATGCACACCCGAATGATAGTCGCGCCTATAGAAGTAGTATTTTTGCATTTCCAGTGCAATTTCCTGCACACAGTCAAAATGTTATTTACTTAAGAATTGCCACGCCTAACGCATTTTTTATAGAGGCTAATTTATGGGAGCCCATGGCGTTTCAAAAGAAAGAGCTTAATTATTATGCTTTTCAGGCTTTCTATTTTGGTATTCTGATAATGATTTTCTTATTTAGCTTAGGATTGGCGTTAGTTACAAAAGAAGTTAATTATTATATCTACGTGACCATGATTTTTTTTATTGCCCTTACTTTCCTGGCTAATCGAGGATTAGGGACGGAATATATTTGGACAAACGTGCCATGGTTAACACAAAGGGGATCATTAATTTTTGGCTCTTTCTATTTAGCAGCTCAATTATTGTTTGTTCGTCGAATACTGAATACTAAAAAACTCATACCTAGACTTGATTTGATTATTAAAGTGCTAATAGGTACGGTAATTATGATGCCCGGATTAATTTCATTCAGCTTTGGATGGGCCTTACTTGTTAATGTTATGTTTGCTGGTGTGTCAGCTTTTGTCGCACTCATTTTGGTAATCGCTTGTCTCAAAAAACAACGAAATGCTTATTTTTTAAGTGTCGGTTTTTCTATGCTTATTTTTGGCATAATAGTGCGTGAGTTACACATGCTTAAGCTCATTCAGAGCAATTTTTATACGATAAATAGTATCCAACTTGGCTCAGCGTTTGAGTTGGTAGTCATTACTTTTTTTTTAACGGATCGTTATCGACTTATTCAACATGATAAACAGCTTAGTGATGAACGCTTAAAACAAAGCCAAGTTAAATTAATATCTGAAATTGAAGCGCATAAATCCGCTATCGCACTTCAAGTAGCCTTACAAGCCAGTGAAGAAAAGTTAACAAAAATTTTAGAACTGTCGCCAGATGGCATTGGCATGAGTACCCTTGAAGGCATTATTACCTTTGTTTCTGATAAAACCATAACCATGTGGGGCTATACCAAGGAGGAGTTTCTGGGTAAGTCTATCTTTGATGGAATCGCTGTCAGTTCACATGAATTAGTGTCAAATATGATAACCGAGTTATTAAAAGGTAATCACTTAGGTCCTATAGATTATGACATGGTAAGAAAAGATGGCAGTCATTTTGTTTGCGAAGTTAATAGCAGTCTCATCTATGATTTTGAACATAAGCCGGTAAACGTTTTATATATACAGCGAGATGTCACTGAGCGGTCTAAAATAGCTAAAGAGCTCGAAATAGCCAAGAAAAAGGCCGAGCAGGCTAACCAAGCCAAGTCGGTTTTTGTCTCTCACATGAGTCATGAGATGCGCACGCCGTTGAATATTATTCTTGGTTATTCTGAGCTTCTTCAAGCTGATAAGTCAATGGATGCTGAGCAACTTGATTATGCGCAGGAGGTTTCAAAAGGCGGTAAGCACCTGTTGGATATCATTAATCAGATGCTGGATATGGCTCAAATTGAATCGGGACATGCCGTATTAAATATACGTTCCGAAAATATTTCTACCATCATTAATGAGTGTTTGCGTTTAGCCGCCCCTTTAGCGAAGCAAAGGGCTATTAGCTTACGTTATCAGTCAACACATCAAATTATCACGGGTTGCGACCGCACCAGACTCATTCAATTGGTACTGAATTTAATTTCTAACGCCATAAAATATA
Source organism: Methylococcaceae bacterium (assembly GCA_037129595.1). Classification (GTDB taxonomy): domain Bacteria; phylum Pseudomonadota; class Gammaproteobacteria; order Methylococcales; family Methylomonadaceae; genus Methylobacter_C. The sequence goes on from JBAXUR010000133.1 coordinate 3,154, forward strand.
ATTTCAACCAGGGTACAGTAGATATTAGCCTTGAGCTGAACGACACGACTAGCTACGCAATCCATGTCATTGATTCTGGTGTAGGTATGGACTCAGAGCGACTGGCAAAAGTATACGATCCTTTTGTACACTTGATGACGACTGGTGAAGATATCGAAGGCACTGGTTTAGGCCTGAGTATTAGCCAAGAATTGGTAGAGTTAATGGGCGGATCGATAGGCGTAAAAAGTGAGCTGGGTGTTGGCAGTCATTTTTGGGTTAAGTTGCCACTATTGAAAGATACTGATGATCAGATAGTGTCATTTATTCCATCACCCGGCACTTATCAACGCCCGGAAACATCAAGACGCTATCAAGTCTTATATATTGATGATAATGCTAAAAATTTGAAATTGATTAAAAAGATGCTTAACAACTTTCCACATCTTCAATTGAGGACTCTCCAAAATTCAACTCAAGCTATTACACAGGTATTATTACACCGCCCAGATATTATTCTGCTGGATATTAATATGCCAGAAATGGATGGCTATCAAGTGATGTCGGCACTACAAGCCAATGAACAACTCAAGACCATACCGGTTATTGCTCTAACCGCTAATGCTATGCCACATGATATCGAGCGCGGGCGAGTAGCCGGTTTTAGTTGCTACCTTGCAAAGCCTATAGATCAAAGCTTACTGATTGAAACGATAGCGCAGTGTCTTGGCTTAAGCTTATAGGCTTAAGCGCTCGCTAGTCTCGTTGGATTAATTAATGCGGCTTGGTCTTTGTAACTATTTGCCCCCTGCGACAGAATCAGTAATGATATGAATTTATTATGTGTAATTATTTTAATGTTATTGTCGGTTTTTCTTCACGAAACGCGTGCCGAAGCAGTACTTAATTTACCGGAAATGGTGATTGATGGGCCTGCAGAAAATAGCGTTAATCATCAACTTGACACGACAACCAGTATTAAACGGAAATCTTTGGATGCTGTTCACAAGGCTGACATGAATGGTGCTTTACGCGGACTTGCCAGTGTGGGTATAGGGCAAGCCAACGCTGGCAGCCCTACCAATCTTATTTTACGCGGTGCCAGCGGAGGCTTGGGCTTAGTCAACCTGGATGGCATTCCCTTGTTTAGTAATTTTACCGGCCTCTTTGCGCTCAGCCATTATCCCCTGGATCTAATAGATCGCGTGGATGTAACGCGAGGTCAGGGGGGGGATCGTTATAGCAGTCGTACCTTGGGTGGGTCGATTAACCTCCTGAGTCGACAAATGGAGAATGGTAAAGCCTTTCTTCATACCGAAGGTGGCAGTTATGGCACAGTCCGTACCAATTTAGGGGGGGGTGTGCATAATAATTTAGGTAATTGGACAGTGGCAGGGGGGCGAACCGATATTTTTCAAGGTATAAGCCAAGCAAGTCCACAGAGTGGTGGTAACGAGCGTGATAATTCTCAGATGAGTAATGGCTTGCTACATTGGGATACCGATTTTAACAAAGGCAGTTTGGACAGTTCGTTATATTTTGTGCGCAGTCGGGATGATTACGATGGTCCGGGCTCATTACCCAATCGTAAATTGGGTTGGAAAGATGATCCTAACGGAGTGCTTAATCAAGAAACATGGGTAGCGCAAACTCACGGCAACTATCATATTTCAAATAATTGGGATAGTGCTTTACGGATGGGTTTTACCCAAGATCAACAGACTGGTCGCGTTGGCACACTACCGCACTGTTGCTCGATGGATTTAACCAGTCAGTTATGGCTGGGGCATTGGGAAAATACGCACCTTGTGGCGTTAAGTAGCAAGCCAAATAATACCCTGAGGATGATATGGGGCATCGATGCCCAACAGCAGCAGGGTGAAAGCCCGAACAATCCTAAAAAAATTTACGCCTTGACTAATACCTTGGTTAGCCCTTTGGCGCGTGCAGAAATCGAGTGGGGCGATTGGTTGGCCAGTACAGAAATACGCTCTGATCATGATGACCAATTTGGTAATCACGCCGTTTTTAATACTAATGTGGGTTGGCATTTTTATCCGGATATGATGGTTTGGGCTAAGGGTGGTACCGGTTATCGTGCACCTGCGGTTAATGAACGTCTACATCCCTTGTTTGGGAACCCCAATCTTATCCCGGAGAGTAATGCGGGTGGTGAAATGGGCTGGCGTTGGCAGCCCAATACCCATTACGAAGTCAGTGCGTCAAGTTATATTCAACGTTATCATAATTTAATTGTTTTGCAGCAAATTCCTAGCGGGTCTTTTAATAGTCTTAATATAAATCAGGCCCATGTTTGGGGTGTTGAGTTGCAGGGACACTATGCATGGAATGAGGTCTGGACTAGCGGTCTTGCTTATTCTTACATGGCTGCAAATAATCCTCAAAATAGCCTGGAAATACCCAATCGTCCTAATAATCAAGGTCGGTTTTGGACTGAATGGCATATTTTGGCGCCCTTAAGCATTAGACTTGATTTGACCTATCGTGATGGTTATTGGGCTGATGCATTAAATACCTTACGGATTCAATCAGCTCCACGCCTCAACGCCAACATTAATTATCAAATTAATTCCAAGCTTCGAGTTTATGCGCGAGGAGAAAATATCAACAATGAACGAACACCTGATTTGTATGGTTTTAATTATGTTGGTGCTGCAATTTATGGCGGGGTTAATGTTGATTATTAACAGTTAACAACAGCACTTAGTGATGCCGGATTTGCAGTGTGATAGTTTCCAAGGAATAATCGACTGCAAACAAAACAAACTGGTGTGGTGACTCACTCTTAAAGGCTGGTTTCTTTGTTTTCACATCCCAAAACGCCATTTATAATTTCAAGGCCGGTTTTGAACTCCGGTATCTGTAATTTTTGGAGTCCAAAGCTGGCTTTGGTCGTTTTGCAATCAAGAGACACGATTATATTGGTGAGGCTATTCAGTGGTAGGGTGCGCAACGCGCACCTAAAACTACTAAGTTATTTGTAATTATTCAGCCCCCTCTTTAACAAAGAGGGGTTAGGGGAGATTTTATTAGATAAATCCCCCTTAATCCCCCTTTTTCAAAGGGGGAGGTGAATACTTACAGTTATTTTATTTGCACCACAATCTATTTTTTTCTACCTGTAGCGAAATTAGGGTTCTTTCTCTGGCATTGAGAATGGTGCGCGATGCCCTCAGCTAAACAGCCGTATTGCGAAACTTGGCGGGTATTATTTATTGTGAGTTAACGGAGCCAGTCGGGATTTGCAGCATGCTCTTGGCGAAACGAAGAAAGCCGCCAATATTGCTGGGTGTCGCGGAATGTACCTCGATGCGGACGCTGGAGCGATTTCCTTTTATACTAAGTTGGGCTTCTCTGCACTGGAAACACCTAATAATCCTCTGAGTCCAACTCCGATGTTTCTGTTCACGGAATCTTTCTTTTAACACCATGAATTCTAAAGGCTCCGATTTTTATCGGGGCCTTTTTTATTTGTACCTTCCTGTCTATCTCCTGTTTTTAAGTGCAAACCCTCTCAATGTCATTGGTTAGTTGTGGTCAGCTTTCGACGCTGTTTTCCCTCATATTCCCACGCTGTTTGACAAATGGTTGGTATCAGCTCTGAAGAAATTGATTCTGATTGATTCATTCTTAGCTTTCCGCATTTCCGCAGCCATAAAGTTTGGCCTTAATTCCGGGTGCTCTACATTTAAATGTGGATTTTTATGCAAGTTAGGAATGGAGTTGAAAATCCCCTTATAGTTTTAATATTTCTGTAATAAAAATGCAGTTGTGAAACTAAATAAATTGAAGTATAAAAGACATAATTCTATTATGTAACTCAGGAACGTGCATGAAATAAGTTGAGCAACTTGGAAGTCACATTCCATTCATGCCGGGCTTGCCGAAGCATGAACTTGATCAAGTTATTTCGTGCTCGTTCCTTAACAGCAGCACCCAAAGGAAAAAAATGATACTTAACCCTATGATAAACCGAAGTATGATTGGCCTACTGTTAGCCACCAGCAGCGCAGTAATGGCTACCGAACCCGGCAGCACTTATGATTGGACTGGCGCGTATGTCGGTGTCAATTTGGGTTCCGCGTGGACCGGTTCAGAACTGACTGCCAACCACAGTCAATTTCTATCTGACAGCCAAACTTATAGTGAACAGTTAAACAGCACGGCGGTTAATCCCGGCCTTCAGTTAGGTTACCTTAAACAATTACCCGGTAATTGGGTAGTGGGCGGAGAAGGCGACTTTAGCTACCCTGCCACCGATAGTCAATATCAATCCCCCGCTGCGATTGATGGCAGTGGCGATTATGACCAATTTATCGTGCATAACAAGGTGCAAGGTTCTTTAAGGCTGCGAGCCGGTTATGCCCTGGACCGTTTTTTGCCCTTTGTTACTGCCGGCGTCAGCTTTGCCAGTCTGGGATTTAACTACAATAACGAGGCCGGCCAGTCCGAGGCAATCGGTACAACAACAACCCAAACCGGCTGGGTACTGGGTGGCGGATTGGAATATGGCATACTGACCAATCTCTCGGTTCGTACCGAATATTTATACACCGACTACGGCAAAGCTCTAAATCAAAACATACTCACCGTTGGCTTGGACGATGTCAACGGTGGCGCACATGCCACACTTTACACCCACGTAGCGCGAGCCGCCGTTAATTACCGGTTTTAAAAGACTTAACCAAACCAAGCGCCTCTAAAAGCCTTTGCCTAAGGCGCTTATCAGGCCAATCCACTTGTTTAATAATTAATAGAGAATGTAATGAACTTAAAAACCAAAAAATTAACGGCGGCAATACTCACGTTACTCACATTAGATATCTCGGTTGCTGAAGCTGCCAGAGAAGGACCACAAGGACCACAAGGTAAACAAGGTGTTATGGGTACTCCAGGTGTTCCAGGTGTTCCAGGTGTTCCTGGTGCAACGGGATCAACTGGTGCTATCGGTCCTATCGGTGTTACAGGTGTTACCGGTGCAACTGGTGCAACTGGTGCTATCGGTCCTATCGGTGTTACAGGTGTTCCTGGTGCTGCAGGTGCTCGAGGTGCAACGGGACCAGCTGGAGCAATAGGTGCTATCGGTCCTATCGGTGTTACAGGTGTTACAGGTGCTACCGGTGCAACGGGACCAGCTGGAGCAATAGGTGTTATCGGTCCTATCGGTGTTACAGGTGTTCCTGGTGCAACGGGATCAACTGGTGCTATCGGTCCTATCGGTGTTACAGGTGTTACCGGTGCAACGGGACCAGCTGGAGCAATAGGTGCAGCTTCTACAGTAGCAGGTCCAACAGGTGCGACTGGTGCAACAGGTGCAACAGGTGCAGCTTCTACAGTAGCAGGTCCA
>JBAXUR010000134.1:0-8448 GCA_037129595.1 Methylococcaceae bacterium
AAGCGCCTGCTCCGGAAGAACTGCGTATTATACAGGCGTGAGCGATTCCGTCAAGCGCTTATCTTTACTCGTGCAAATTTTCTCTTCCCTACTTGATAAACATTCTCGGCATTTACTGCTATTTCCAGCTTTGGATCAGAAACCTTTTCACCATCTATCTTTACTGCACCTTGATTAATCAACCGGATGGCCTCAGATGTACTGTTTGTTAATCCAGCATCTTTTAACAAGTTTGCAATACAATAACCGACTCCCTCAACTTTTAATTCCAACTCATCCATTTCCTCAGGCATTGCGCCTCGCTGAAACCTTGCTTCAAAATTCTCCAACGCTTTGCTTGCCGCAGTCGCATTATGAAACCGTTCAATAATTTCCTGCGCCAACTTTACTTTATAGTTACGGGGATTTGCGCCTTGCTCACATTCCTGACGCCATAACTTGATTTCCGCCATCGGACGAAAACTCAACAATTCAAAATATCGCCACATTAACTCATCAGATATGGACATTAATTTGCCAAACATATCATCGGCAGCATCGGCTATGCCAATATAGTTGTTAAGTGACTTAGACATTTTCTGCACACCATCCAGACCTTCAAGAATTGGCATGGTTATAACAACTTGTGGCTTCTGTCCAAAAACCTCTTGCAGTTGACGCCCCACCAATAAATTAAACTTTTGATCCGTACCGCCCAATTCTACATCTGCTTTCATGGCGACTGAATCATAGCCTTGTATTAAGGGATATAGAAACTCATGGATAGCAATGGGCTGGCCGCTTTTAAAGCGCTTACTAAAATCATCACGTTCCAGCATTCTGGCAACGGTATGCTTTGCCGCTAATTGAATCAAATCTGCTGGCGACATTGCATTCATCCAGCTGGAATTAAACATAACCAAGGTTTTAGTCGGGTCCAGAATCTTGAAAATCTGCTCCTCATATGTCTTCGCATTATCAATAACTTCATCCCGAGTTAATGGCTTTCGTGTGACATTTTTTCCAGTTGGATCTCCTATCATCCCTGTAAAATCACCAATAAGAAATAGAACCTCATGCCCTAAATCCTGAAACTGCTTCAATTTGTTGATTAGCACCGTATGCCCCAAATGCAAATCGGGAGCCGTCGGATCAAATCCGGCTTTAATCCGCAAAGGTCGCCCCTCTTCCAGTTTTTTAATTAACTCTTGCTTAACTAAAACTTCATCAGTCCCTCTTAAAAGGCTTGCCAATACGTCTTCTTGCAATTTCTATCTCCAAATTTAATCTTTTAATACCGTCATTATAGGATTAATGATCAGTTGACTGAATAAATATTTTAAAACACCATTAAATTGGTAAATCCTTCAAAAAACCCTTAGAATGACTTTTAATAAACTTTAGAGCTCTTGTTTTGAATAAATCCCAACCACTTAGCTTGTCTCTTGTGAAAAATAAATTTTATACCTCTGCTTTATTATGTATAACTTTTTCTTTTACAGCAGCGACTAGCTACGCTAAACCTGCTCATCTTACAGATACCCACGCTTATACCAAGACAGTCAAAACGGCTTCACGACATACCGACCGTAAAAAACATGCCATCGACAAGCACTTATCAAGCGCTCCTCATAAAAAGTTACGTCCTATTTATAGCGCCCGAAAGATAGAACGAAGACCACTATCGCTATCAGTTTCAACCCAGGATACTGTCCTCGCTGAAAATGATCATGGCGACTTATTTTTGGAACCTACTGAAAACAACGAGCGTGCTCACTCTTTTATTGCACCCCAGAATCAAGGCAACCCCATTGAACGCTCAACAGTCACTAACGATGAAACACCTCATCATACAACCAGCGTCAGCGGCACTATTAACGCCTCGCTATCGATAACAGGTCAAAAAACAGGATTGTCAAATGACTTGATTTTGCAGCTAACTAATATTTTTGCTTGGGATATCGACTTTGCCACTAACTTACATCAGGGCGACCAATTTACGGTAGTTTATGAGCAAACAAGAGCAAGTAACAATTCATCTGATTACCAAATTATTGCAGCTGAATTTGTTAATCAAGGCAGAATCTTAACGGCCATCCGCTATCAAGACAAAGAAGGTCAAGTTAATTATTACAGCCCTGAAGGCCGCCCCATGCGCAAGGCTTTTTTAAGCATACCAGTAGATTTTGTACGCATCAGTTCAGGCTTTGATATGCATCGTAACCACCCAATTCTCAACAGGATTCGTGCACACAAAGGCATTGATTATGCTGCAAGAACAGGCACACCGGTCAAATCAGCAGGGGATGGGGAAGTTATTTTCTGTGGCAGTAAAGGCGGCTACGGACAGGTCATGATAGTCAAACATGGCGAGCACTATGAAACCGTTTACGCACATCTTTCTGACTTCAAACAGGGGCTTGTTAGTGGGGACAAAGTAAAACAAGGTGACGTTATTGGTTATGTTGGTCAAACCGGCTTGGCAACCGGCCCGCATTTACATTACGAATTTCGTGTTGACGGTGTTCATCGTAATCCGGAAACACTTAATCTGGCGCAGTCCTTACCTCTACACGCCGAAGTACTGACTGACTTTAAAGCTCAAACCCAAACTTCTTTAGCACAACTCAACAAAACCAAAGCGCAATCGTTATTTGCTAAAAACTAATACGACTATAATTTATTATTGACATGAAAAAAGGGCAACTACGAAGTCGCCCTAACATTATCAAGCTGAGAAAGAAGAACCACAACCACAAGTAGTCGTTGCATTCGGGTTGCGAATAACAAACTGCGCACCTGATAAGTCTTCTTTATAATCAACTTCCGCTCCCGCCAAATACTGAATACTCATTGAGTCAATCAGCACAGTAACGCCGCCATTCTCAACACGGGTATCATCCTCATTGACCTCTTCATCAAAAGTAAAACCATATTGAAACCCTGAACAACCGCCGCCTGAAACATACACGCGTAATTTCAGATTATCATTACCTTCTTCGGCAATTAATTCGCTTACTTTAGAAGCAGCGCTGTCAGTAAAAATAATTGGATTAGCCATAAAAATAAAACACGCTATAAATTAAAGTTGGTTAAATTATGACTATACCCACCGTTATAGTCAAGAATTATGGATACAAGGCAATTATCTTTAAACCGGAATCTTCATTCAACCCAAACATCAGATTCATATTTTGAACGGCTTGTCCCGCCGCGCCCTTAACCAGATTATCAATGACGGATAAAATTACAAACACTTGCTGGCCTTGCGGCTGATGAATTGAAATCTGGCAGTTATTGCTGCCCCGAACATTACGCGTATCTGGGTGCGATCCTTGCGGTAACACATCAACAAACCCTTCATGACGATAACGTTGCTCATACAAGGATTGAATATCATTCAACTTAACCGCTTCGCCTTCTATCGGGGAAATAAATTGACCGTACAAAGTTGCATGAATTCCACGTATCATCGGCACCAAATGAGGCACAAATGTTAAACCTACAGACTCACCAGACGCCTCTCTTAGACCTTGGGTAATTTCCGGCAGATGCCTATGTCCGTTAACCGCGTAGGCTTTAAAACTTTCACCCGTTTCACTCATTAAGGTAGCCAGTTCCGCTTTACGCCCTGCCCCACTCACACCGGACTTAACATCCGCAATTAAATGCTTGATGTCTACCAAACCATTTTCAATTAATGGTAAAAAACCGAGCTGCACTGCGGTAGGATAACAACCCGGACAAGCAATTAATTGAGCTTGCTTAATCGCCTCCCGATTCACTTCCGGCAAACCATAAACGGCCTCAACAATTAAATCTGGACACACATGTTTCATACCATACCAATGGCTCCACTCTTGCGCATCTTTTAGCCTAAAGTCCGCCGATAAATCAATAACCTTAATGCCTCGCGCCAACAACTGCTCAGCCATCAGCATCGCAGTGCCATTAGGTGTTGCAAAAAACACCACATCGCATTGGCTTAAAGTTTCACTATCAGGCAAACTAAAAGCCACGTCAATGTAACCCCGCAAACTCGGATATAAAGCATCCACTCTTAAACCTGCATCGGCACGCGAGGTTACCACAGTCACTTCAACCTCTGGATGCAAGGCTAAAATACGCAATAACTCAACACCCGTATAACCCGTTCCGCCTACAATACCTGCACGAATCATTTGTTTTTATCCTATTAACACATTGTTTATGAAAATAACTGGAGCCTATAATAACCGCTTCTCACTTTTTACTGTACTCAAGTTATGCTTAACCACACCATGCGAGCCATTGAAATAGAAGCCGGAGCGTTAAAACTGACTAAACGTCCCATTCCAGTCCCGATGGATTATCAGGTATTAATTAAAGTCGCTGCGGCTGGCGTTAATCGCCCGGATATTATGCAGCGGAAAGGTTTATATCCGGCGCCTTCAGGTGCGTCTGATATACCGGGACTGGAAGTTGCAGGGACTATCGTGGCAACCGGTGCGGCTGTTCGTCATCTACAATCGGGGGATGCTGTGTGTGCGTTAGCGACGGGCGGCGGTTATGCAGATTATTGTTTAGCCACCGCCTCACACTGTTTACCGATACCCGAAAACTTTTCTTTGGTACAAGCTGCGGCACTGCCGGAAACTTTTTTTACTGTTTGGAGCAATGTCTTCGACCGCGCCCAACTACTGCCAAACGAAACGTTGCTGGTACATGGCGGTAGCAGCGGCATAGGCACAACAGCTATTCAACTTGCCAAAGCCTTTGATGCCAAAGTCATTGTCACGGCTGGATCAGATGCCAAATGTTACCGTTGCCTGGAACTTGGTGCGGATGCCGCCATTAATTATCAAGAACAAGATTTTGTTGCAGAAGTTAACCGGCTTACCGACAGCAAAGGCGTGGATGTTATTTTGGATATGATCGGTGGCGATTATTTTCCGCGTAATCTAAAATGCATGGCTTTCGATGCCCGACTGGTACAAATCGCTATCCAAAATGGCGTAAAATCAGAAATCAACTTATTATCCCTGATGCTGAAACGACTGACCCTTACCGGATCGACATTAAGAGCCAGAGACGATGATTTTAAAGCCACTATTGCCCAACAGCTGTATCAAAAAGTCTGGCCTTTACTGGCAACCGGAAAAATCAAACCCATTATTCATTCCACTTTTGCCATCAATGATGCCGCCAAAGCCCATGAACTCATGGAAAGCAGCCAGCACATCGGCAAAATAATACTAGAGGTTTAAACTTATGACTTATAACACACTGGTTTCCGCAAGCACGCTGCATCAACATAGCAATGACCCTAAATGGGTAGTTGTCGATTGCCGGTTTTCTCTGGCAAACAGTGAGGCAGGCAGTTATGCTTATCGCCACGGCCATATACCCCATGCCCGTTATGCTGACCTGAACAAAGACTTATCTGCAACCATCACCGACTTTACCGGCCGGCACCCCCTGCCCGACTTTAACCTTTTGGCAAAAAAACTGGGCGCTTGGGGCATAACCAACAACAGTCAGGTAGTTTGTTATGATGATACCGGAGGCACTTTTGCAGGACGCTTGTGGTGGTTATTACGTTGTTTGGGACATGATAACGTGGCGGTATTAAATGGTGGCATTCAACACTGGCAACAACAAGGCTTTGCCCTGACGACTAACTTGCCGACCTTAAAACCCGTTACCTTTAGACCTTATCTAAACAGTGCTCACTGGCTTAATGCGTTACAAGTCCAAAACAGTCTCGCCAGAAAAGCGACCTGCCTAATTGACGCCCGAACACCCGAACGCTATCGTGGCGAACAAGAACCCATCGATCCGGTTGCCGGTCATATTCCAGGCGCATTAAATCGACCTTTTCAATTAAATCTTGATAACACGGGATTGTTTTTATCTGCCGAATCATTAAGCAGTCAATTTAAAAAGCTTATCGGTACGACCGCACCCGAACAGGTTGTTCATTATTGCGGCTCAGGCGTAACGGCCTGTCATAATTTATTGGCAATGGAACACGCTGGATTAACCGGCTCCAAACTTTATGCGGGGTCTTGGAGTGAATGGATTAGCGATAAAAATCGGGGTATTGCAACGGGTGACGCAAGATAACCCGCTAATTCAGGGCGTGGTGATTTAATGCCCCCGCCCTGAGTAAAGCGTATTTTTGCATTCAATCATTAAAGTCATCGCATAAATTCTCCCGGATTAAATTAAAAACCTCAGAAACTTTCATCTTCCCGACATTCCATTTCCTAAATAAGAACCTGCTGCGGCACCCAACCCGGTCATGACAGGATCACCACTGCCCATTTGATACCCAAAAACACTGCCAATAACGCCACCGGCCAAGCCTTGCGTGGAACGCGGATCTTGATAACGCTGAGGTTGCTGTTGATAATATTGCACTTGTGGCTGCGGATAATAACGAACCGGTGGTGGCGCATAGTAGCGAACTTGAGGTTCAGCATAATAATAGTTCACTTGCGGCTGCGGGTAATAGTGCTCACGGTGATGTCCGTGATGCTCCCCGCCATGATTTTCATAGCCATAACCGCCCCAGCCACGGTCGTCGTCATCCGCATAAGAGGCCGTCGAGTACAGAATTACAACGGCGCATAACTGGATTATAAAAAATAACTTTTTCATTAGATTCCTTTGATACGTAATTAATGTCAGCAATACTATTGTTTAAAAAAACCGGCCTATTATCTGCCCGACATGCCGTTACCAAGATAAGAGCCGGCAGCTGCGCCCACTCCGGTTGCAACGGGATTACCGTTACCCAGCTGATAACCCAAAACACTGCCTACAACACCTCCCGCCAAACCTTGTGTGGAGCGCGGATCTTGATAACGTTGATATTGCGGTTGTTGCGGGTAATATCTGCCTCCTTCAGACTGGTATTGATGATGTTTGTTTCCATGATGCCCTTCGCCATGTCCGTCTGCAAAAGAACTCACTGAAAACAAGGACACGGCAACAGCCACCGTTAAGTAAATTAAACAAAACAACTTTTTCATAAAATTCTATTTAAGTTTAAGCAAGGTGATTTAACAACAATTTATCAATTCTTTAATGCTGATAGATGATAGGTTGCCTAACCTTAATGGCGGCTTAACAAAGCCTGATAGGCCAACCGGACCCGCCACTTAATTAGTGCACATAAAACCCGAAACAATTCTTCTGTAACGCTTATAATAGTAATTTTTTGATGTGTAATGGCAGTTCAATCAATGGCAGATTTTATCCCCGGTCAACGCTGGATTAGTAATACCGAGTCAGAGCTTGGTTTAGGTCTTATTCTTGAAGTAAGTTTCAAACGCGTCACCGTGCTTTTTTTAGCCAGTGACGAGCAGCGTATTTATGCAAGTGATAACGCGCCCTTAACTCGCGTCAGCTTTGCTGTTGGCGATATCATTGAATCCATTGATGAAGAAGAGTTAACCGTTACCCGACTGATAGAGAAAGAAGGCTTGATTATCTATGTCGGAAAAAATTGGGAGGGACAAGAAGTTCTGTTGGAAGAAGTTGAACTCAATCATCATATTCAGTTTAACAAGCCTCAAGATCGATTGTTTACGGGTCAAATTGATCCCAGCTCATGGTTTTTACTCCGCTATGAGACCTGGCTAAGACTTCGACAACTTCAGCAATCACCGATTAAAGGCTTGTTGGGCGGCCGTACCTCATTGATTCCACATCAATTATATATTGCCCACGAATCTGCCAACCGGTCTGCACCCCGGATTATGCTGGCAGATGAAGTAGGCTTAGGTAAAACCATCGAAGCCGGTCTGATTTTGCACCATCGACTGATTAATGGCCTGACACATCGCGTTTTAATTATCGTACCGGAAAGTCTTTTGCATCAATGGCTGGTCGAAATGCTTAGACGCTTCAACCTGCGTTTTAGTGTATTTGATGAGGCACGCTGCCTTGAAGAACTTAATGATGACGGCCTGGATGAAAATGCAGACTCGGACGAGGATCATAATCCGTTTTTAACTGAACAATTAATCCTGTGCAGTCAGCGGTTTTTTTCTGATTTTCCGAACCGCCAACAACAAGCCCTGCAAGCAGGCTGGGATATGGTCATCGTTGATGAAGCGCACCACCTTGAATGGAGCGAACAAGCCGCCAGTCCGGAATACCGGTTTGTTGAAGAACTCAGCCTGCAAACGCCCAGCCTTATTTTATTGACAGCCACGCCTGAACAGTTAGGTAAAGAAAGCCATTTTGCCCGCTTACGATTGCTGGACCCTGACCGGTTTTACAGCTTTTCTGCCTTCGTTGAGGAAGAGAGACTGTTTGAACCCGTTGCCCATGCCGCCAAGTTGTTACTGGCTGAACAAGCATTGGATCCACACGACCAGAAAAATTTAACCAGCTTACTTAAAGACGACAATGTCGGCGGGTTACTGGAAAATCTTAATGACCCTTTAAAATCAGCCTCTTCACGAGAAGCGTTAATTA
>JBAXUR010000135.1:0-8357 GCA_037129595.1 Methylococcaceae bacterium
CATTTTCCTCGGTGCTTTTATGGTTGAGGTGAAACGTCAACAGAACCTAGCATTACTATAGAATCCAGCTCTTATTTCATTACAACAACTTTACAGGGTAACTTTATAGGTTAGTTTTATTCAGGTTGGTGTTGCTGAGAATATGATACTTTTGAGGAGGATGGCTTTGAAGCTATCGATAGAGCAAGTTCCTAAATCCCTTCCGCCTTTTCCTCTTTTAGACTTCCCACGGTAGACCGATAAAGTCCGATCTTCCATTTGCCAGTATCACTACAGCTTAATGCTCCCCCAGTTTTTTAATCGATAACTATAATCAATAGAAATTGTTTATAGTCCCAAATACAAAAACTACGTTACTATTGCTTCAAACCAGAGACACCTTGGGATTAATATGTCAAACCTCGAAAAACTAAGTATTTCCTTAACGCCTGAATTATACACTCTTGTAAGAGGTGTTGTTACTGAGGGAGACTATGCATCAACCAGTGAAGTTATTCGTGAAGCTTTGCGTGACTGGAAAAATCAAACAGAAATCTCATGACACTAATAAAGATTCTGCTATGACCAGTGATAGCTACGATGATCACGAGCTTGACGAGTTATATTCTGAAGCAGTAAAGCTTGTTACAGAGTCCCGTATTGCTTCAGTATCTGCTGTTCAACGACATTTTAAAATCGGCTATAACAGATCCTCTACGATCATCGAAACGATGGAAACAGATGGAATTGTGAGCTCTGCTGGATCTAGTGGAAAAAGAATTGTATTGGCTCCACCACCTGTTGTGCCTTAGCTTCTATCCCTTTAATTTGCTTTAATTCTGAAATCCGATATATCTAACTTTGGAGATAGTTAAAAGCAGGAAAATGATCAGATTGGTATTTTGACGAGTGCTAATTTGATCAACTCTAATTCATTGACAGTCAAAACTTAGCAAATTACACGACACCAAGTTTTCGCTGAAGAATATCCGGCACAAGTCGAATTGCATCCATACAGAATACTAGTTAATCGCGATACTGAAATCGAGAGAGAGATTATGAAAAAAGAATCAACAAGTATTAAAACAGCACTATTGGTTATAGCATGTGTTCTAATATGGATTGCTCTCCAATCTTTAACTGGTGTACCCATGAAGATGTGATTAATATTCTTGGCAAGATACACTGACACCAATTACGCACATTACTGCTATTCCCTAGCAACTGAAGGAAAACGATGAAAAGTAATATTGGCAAAATAGACCGCCTTATAAGATTAGCAATAGCAACATTTCTCTTGGGCTATGCCTATTGGCAAGGAAGTTGGATTGCCTTTGGATTTTCAGTTTTTACTTTTTATGAAAGCTGGGCAGGTTGGTGCGCTTTTTATCAACTCATCGGTAGGAGTAGCTGTCATTTACCTAAGCAATAACTTATTAATTGCGATGGATAATGGTGAGCATTACGAGAACTAAGGCATCTAAACGATTAAAAAAATTATTGGGTGCACTCTATCTGTTTTCTTTTAGTGCCATACTATATGCACAAACCAGCATTGCCATTCTGGATTTTGAACTAAGCGATGTAACCCTTGCTCCTAACATACCTGCTGAAATTAGCAGAACAACCACTATTAAAGGTATGTTAGAAGGTGAATTGCAAAGAGCTGGTTATAAAATAATTGTAATTGATAAAGATTCACAAATTGAGGCGAATAGTGGTTTTGGCTACCTTTTCAATCATAATGATGTTGCAGCAGATTTAGCTGAAAAAGCAGGCGCTGATTATTTTTTAGTAGACCCATATCTGTCACCGAACTCCACTATCTGTTGTGTCTGCTTACTCACATATAGGCGCCCGTTAATTTTAGTAAACTAACCGACATGATCCTAACGATAAATCTTTTTTATAGCCGTTGATAGCCATTATTAGGATGGGTAGAGCAGCGCGAAACCCATCGCTTAAGGAATCCATTATGATGGGTTTCGGGTTTCGGCTATTAATAAAGTAGGCTTCTTTGACCAAAAGAACGATTTTTACCATCGTGACCTTATAGCCATGCTGAATAATGCTTCACAGGTCATGGCTTTCTTATCTCATTACCCGCCAGGATTCAAATAGAACCAAGTTATCAATCTTCGTTGCTGTTGATAAAGCGATAGATTACTGCACCCAGCAAAGCGCCTGCAATTGGGGCAACCCAAAAGAGCCAGAGTTGAGCTAATGCCCAATCCCCGGCATATATTGCAACTCCAAGACTTCTTGCGGGATTAACCGAAGTGTTAGTAACAGGAATGCTGATCAAATGGATCAAAGTCAGAGACAGACCAATGGCAAGTCCGGCAAAGCCACTTGGGGCATTTTTATGGGTAACCGACAAGATAATGAACAGAAACATCATTGTCATGACAATTTCTGTTACCAGTCCAGCTAACAAAGAGTATCCACCGGGTGAATGCTCACCGTAGCCATTGGAAGCAAAACCACCGATAGTGGTAAAGTCTGCTTTGCCGCTAACAATAAGATATAAAGCTCCTCCGGCAACTATCGCGCCCAAACATTGAGCAATAATGTAAGGTAGAAGTTTGTCTGCCGGAAATCGGCCACCAGCCCAAAGCCCAATAGATACGGCGGGATTTAGGTGACAACCAGAAACATGGCCTATTGCATAAGCCATGGTCAAAACGGTTAGACCGAATGCGAAAGCAACGCCTAGAAAGCCAATACCAAGGTCAGGAAATGCAGCATCCAAAACCGCACTACCGCAACCGCCAAGAACCAACCAAAATGTTCCAATAAACTCAGCACTATACTGTTTCATATTTTTCCCCTGTTTTTTAAGTAAAAAATTACGTTAGATATTCAATATTTAATATTCAATTAGTAAAATCTTATTATGTTTTAAATTTATACATTAGATACCCTGGAAATGAATCTGGACGCTGTTCGATGTGGGGAGAGGAAAGCCTCAACTCCGGTTTTGCATGCTCTCCTTTTGGGTTCAAAATGATGTTTCAGATAATTTTTTTATTTATCCCGCCAATTCACCAGAAGTCACGCAAGCTAATGCTCGAAGTTCATGCTTAAGTTCAAAATACCATCATAATCCCACCTTGCACTTGATAGGGGTGATGTCCAATAGGACGAAAACGTACGTTAGCGCAAAAAGTGTGTTGACAAATTTCATAAGTGCCTAAAATATAAAAAGTTATGGGTACAGAAATAGCACTAAGAAATCATGTCTACTTAATCGTTTTTCACCACATTAATAGACAATATGTCTATTAATGTACTTAAGAGACAGTTTAGGCTTTAAAAGCCAATAACTTTGCTTAGCGTACGTTTTCGTAACGTTGGACTTCAAACCCTTCATAAGATCTAATTTAATCAGATTGGAAACACAAAAACTATTGGTACAACTACTTAGTTGATCCGGAAAATGAGGTATTAAATAGTTCGAGTAGGCAGGTGGGCAATGACTGGACATTTTGAGCCAAAACGTCTACTGTCAAAACAGTACCCTTTGACTTTAGTGGCTTTCAAGGGTATCAAAACGCCAAAGTAGACATCACGATAGAATCATCGCTGCGAGACATGATTCGAGTAGTCCCCTGAAGCGATAGTGCATGTGTTTTAACGAAGCCTGACCTGAGCGTAGTAAAATGCAGGCTTTACGAAATCGCGTCGAGTCATTGGAGAGCATGTGAACCACCCCTTGTTGGGTGGTGAGCGAGTTGACCAGGACGGTGGGGCTTGCGTAGCAATCTAATTGGTCGCGGTATTTTTGAGTTTTTCACGCTGGGAGCGAGGGAAATCTTTGCTCAAAAATAGAGACTCCCCGGCTGAATTAATTTCATTCCGCCATATTCATCGCCACAAAGCGGCCAGTCTCGACGGGCGGCTTATGGCCCAGACTGTGTAAAAACTCACAAACAAAATCTTCAGAGGTTGATTTCACTCCATTTACTTGTAAAAAAAGAATCAACTATCAATGGTTACTCTCGTTTTAAAGTGTAATTCAATCAATAATCCGTTAATTTTTCCACCGGTATTAGTGATTTTGAGTTTTGACACAGTCTGGGCCGTGAGGTGTCCGCCATCACAGGATCAAGATCAACAGCAGTTGTGTGGAAACGCTTGAGTCAATATCCAATCCAAAGCAGTAGGCCATTCATTTTTCTTTGATCGCTAAAAACACAAAATGGATTGATAGCCCTTTTCTCCTTAATGATCTTTAACTTTTCACCGGCGGTTATGCAGCGACTGAGAGTCCAGAACACCAAGCGGCGGTAAACTTGTCTGACAAGATAAAGTCCGGGGCTTTGTCTGGTCCTTTTACTAACCAAGTGATTTATTATCATTCTACGTTAAAATTGAAATAAGTATTGGGGTAGGGTTCTTGTTTCAAGGTGAAATGCCACCACTCCTTTGGGTAAGGTTTAAAGCCATGTTTTTCCATCACTGTTTGTAATAACATCCTGTTGGCTCGTTGCATGACAGTTAGATCAGAATATTCAGGCCAAGAACGAGGATCAAAATAATCGAAATGTGTTCCCATATCCAACTCTTGTGCCAAGCCCTTAGCATCAAAGGAAACTAAAGTAACATCTAGCGTGCTGCCGCG
Source organism: Methylococcaceae bacterium (assembly GCA_037129595.1). GTDB lineage: Bacteria > Pseudomonadota > Gammaproteobacteria > Methylococcales > Methylomonadaceae > Methylobacter_C. The sequence goes on from JBAXUR010000135.1 coordinate 4,604, forward strand.
CGAATGCCCTGATTTTGAGGCAATATAATCTTCCCTGAACAAGTCCTGTTTGGCAATCTGAGGATAATATTCGGATTGCTTACGAACATCCTTTAAATCTTTAGCCCAGCGCACAAAATGATCAACTGCACGTTGCGGTCGGTAAGCATCGAATACTTTCAAGCTGAATCCGAAACGCCTCAAATCAATTTGTGCATGATTAAGCGCTATAGCGGCTTCCTTTGTTGTAATGGCTATTGGATTGATATAACCGTCAATAGGCGTGCCGATGAAATTCTCTGTCTTGGCGTAGCGTATATCCTGCACTATAGTCGGCACCATATCGGTTAGATAAACAAAACCAGAAGGCAATGCAGCGGCATTAAGGATGCCGGTATAAAGTGTATAAAGTAACAGCAGGGTAGTTTTAAGGTAAGGCATATTTTAAACAAAGGGTACGTTTAAACAAACGCCACAAAAATCCTGTTGCCAAGGTATCGGTTTGCAGCAGCGCTCTGGTTATGTGAAGCAGAATAATTCATTTTCTATAATCTGCATGACACTTAATAATTAAAATTGCTGTTTAAGATATTGATTTAATATATAAATAAATAGAATAACCTGGAAATAGGGATGCTGACAACGGGTAAATTTTCAATAGTGATTAAACAAAATAGGTCAGCTCTTTGCTTTTGGTCGTTACTTGATGCTCATTACTTCGAATTTGACTCAATGGTTTAGCTTTCCGGGGTTACTGCATTATCAACTTTTTGAATATCAGGGTTTTCGATAGTAACTCGTTTGACTCGTGCGCCTAAATTTATGCCTAATATTCAACGTAAAATCTCATTACCCTATACTCATCAATCCTTCCAACCCATTAAACTCGATGCTTTTTTAGCGATATATTGCAAGAATTCGCATAAATTACACTTCGGCGATGAATCCAATTGTCCCTTTTCGCTCAACTAGGGCAAGTTGCTTTTATAGAAAATCCTTGTATAACTTTATTACCATAAAGGGTGTGCATTAAATTTTGTTAGGAGGAATTTATCATGAGAATATTAACCACGTTAGGCGTTTTAATTTTTTTGTTTTTATTGATGTTAATTAATTGTAGTCGTGGTTGTTCACCGGCAGAGTTTTCGGTAACCTTATTTCCAATAATTTTGATTTCACTTTTCATTTGGTACCGATTATCTGCCAAAAAGTCTGATTAACTATGGCTGACTTTTTTGATGTTGAAGTCATCACATTGATTGATTTAAGGTCAGATCAATACGGCCTTTTGATATCAGATCTGGCAGAAATTATTTGCGAAGTATTCAGTGAGTCACCTTGGAACGAGAGTTTTTCAGCGGCAAGAATCATGTTTGGACTGGGTGTCGAAATGATGAGAAAGAATGCCCTGCTGGTCATCGCAAGGCATAAACAAGAAGGTCATCTTATAGGTTATATACTTGGGCAGGAGTTGCTTGTGGAGTCTGATGATCCTCGTGATCAGACTTTTTTTAAGATTTCGGGTGGCTATGATTTGGATTTTCTGGCCAATAACAACCAGCGAAATTTTTATGTGGGTGGTCTGGGTGTAAGATCAAAATATCGTAGATTGGGTGTTGCAGAGCAGTTGTCTGCCACATTGATTTCGGAATTACGCCGATATAAGTTTGATTATCGGATAGGTCGAACAGACCTGCAAGCCTATGGCATGCGTAAGCTGTATAGTAAACAAGGATTTATAGAATTACCCGTTTATGACGTTAATTACCCAGAGCGCAGTTACTGGTTGTTGTCGTTAAATTAACACTTAAGAATGATGTTTTTGGTCGTATTTTTCGGCTACCACAAAAAGCGGGACAGATAAATAAAACCGGCCTATTGATGCCGGGAGCGCTGAGCCCCAGCTCGGCGTAGTCACCCATACTCAGTAATCGCTTTGACTATTATGTGCCGAGCTGGGGCTCGGCGTTCCCGGAAAGTTATTTGTCCCGGCTTAGTTGGTAGCCTATTTTTCAGGTCAAACAAGATAAGTTGTTGCATCACTCCCCAGAAAAATTCAAGCAATAGACTGACTATTTTAAATTAGGAAAATAAAGCTGTATGACCACTGTTACCTTGATTTTCCCTCATCAACTTTTCGCCAGCCATCCCTGCATTTTAAAAGATCAGGCTGTTTATCTCATTGAAGAATGCCTGTTTTTCAAACAATACCGTTTTCATCAGCATAAACTGGTACTGCATCGGGCCAGCATGAAAAAATATGCCCACTTTTTAGATCAACTCGATGTAAAGGTGCACTATATTGACAGCCAAAATGAGTTAAGCGATGTCAGGAAGTTGATCAATGACCTGGCTCAACAAAACATTACCGGTATACAGTTTGCCGATGTTGCCGATAACTGGTTAAAGACCCGTATCAAAAACTGTTGCAACTCACATAACATCAATATGACTGAAACGGCATCACCGAATTTTTTAAATACGCTTGCTGACGTAAAACCCTTTTTCGATAAAAAGAAAACCTATTTTCAAACAGCCTTTTATATTGAGCAGCGCAAGCAACGGTTAATTTTATTGGATACAGCAGGACATCCACTCGGAGGTCAATGGACTTTTGATGCAGACAATCGCCTCAAGTATCCAAAAAAAGACCAGCCGCCCGGAGTCACTGTTGCAAAAGACGATAGCCATGTCAAGGAAGCCAAGTCTTATGTGGCGAAATATTTCCCCAATAACTATCCTAGTGCGGAAAAATTTATTTATCCAACCGACCATGCCGGCGCTTCCCTCTGGCTGGATGAGTTTTTAGAAACGCGTTTTGAAAAATTCGGCAGTTATGAAGATGCGATGGTGGTCAACGAACATTATTTACATCATTCCGTGTTAACGCCCATGCTGAATATTGGTTTGCTTTCTCCACAACAAATTATCGATAGGGCTTTGCAGATAGGGGACAATAAAAATATCCCCTTGAATTCTTTAGAAGGCTTCATCAGGCAAATTGTGGGCTGGCGCGAGTTTATCCGGATTGTGTATGAACGGGAGGGGGCTAATCAACGGACTAAAAATTTCTGGGGCTTTGAAAGAAAGATTCCAGAAAGTTTTTGGCTGGGTACAACGGGGATTTTTCCGGTCGACAATGTGATACAAAAACTACTGCAAACGGGCTACAGCCATCATATCGAACGGTTGATGGTCATGGGTAACTTTATGCTGCTTTGTGAGTTTCATCCTGATGAGGTCTATCGCTGGTTTATGGAAATGTACGTGGATGCCTATGATTGGGTGATGGTACCTAATGTCTATGGCATGAGCCAATTTGCGGATGGCGGTCTGATGACGACCAAACCCTATATCAGCGGAAGTAATTACCTGCTGAAAATGAGTGACTATCCAAAAGGCGCCTGGACTGAAATATGGGATGGCTTATTCTGGCGCTTCATGGATATGCACAGGGAGTTCTTTTTGAAAAATCCCCGGATGGGTATGCTGGTAAAAATGTTTGATAAAATGTCGGAAGAGAAAAGAAATAAACATATCGATGTTGCAGAAAACTATCTAAACCAACTCAATGAACGATAAAGCAATTTAAAAACATGTCCAAGGTTTTTTTATCCAGCGTCACATCAGGAGCAGGTATTCGCATTAAATCAATCATTGGTCTTTTATGATGCTTATTTAGCGGCAATTCTAGTGGCGATAGGCTTAACAAACGGCCCAGTTTTACTTGACCATTACAAAGTTGACGGTAAGTTGGTTGTTAACGATTTTTATC
>JBAXUR010000136.1:0-8338 GCA_037129595.1 Methylococcaceae bacterium
GTCCCCTGGCTCGGCATTCAATAAAGTCTGGGCTTCTTCCCTGGACAAGGTGACATTTGCCAAAGAATCCGCCCCACTATGCTGCGTCAATATCCCGTGGGCAGTGACACCCACGTCTAGAGATATAGAATCCTCACCCCGCAAATGTCCGGCCACCTTACCTAAAGGAACCGGGAAATACCAGGCCATGCCCACGGCAATCTCATCGTCGCTCCCTTCACTCAGGGTATACACAACGGGTTGACCTTCAGCCAGCTCGGCAATCTGAGTCCTATCCATCCCCAACACGCCCAACACCTCATCGACTGCTGGCGTTTGGGCAAAAACAGGAGCTCCCAACAAGATCAAACTGATGCCAAAAAGCCGAACTGCGGCAATAGCATCAAAAAAGAAATGTGAATGAAATAACTTGACCATTTATATCCCCTCACCCCAGCCCTCTCCCAGAAGAAGAGGGAGTAAGATGCCTAAGTTATTTCATACGCATTGCTAATCACCGACAATAACCCGACCTTTCAGGTTTTAAAATCCTGAAAGGTTTAAATCATGCCAATAATGAGACGTTAAGCGCCTGGTTTTAAATCAGCTTTGCTTTTAAAAAATCAATAAGTTCCGCAAACGGAATTTCTTCATTTTCTTGGGCTGTACGGCCTTTATATTCAACCGTTCCGGAATCCAGTCCACGATCACCGACAATGATGCAATGAGGAATACCGATCAACTCCATGTCGGAAAACATAAAACCGGCGCGTACTTTTCTGTCATCAAATAATACGTCAATACCGGCGGCCTGCAAGTCTTGATAAAGTTTCTCTGTTGCCACTTTAAGGCGCTCAGACTTATGCATATTCATAGGGCAAAGTGCAACTTGAAAAGGCGCCAGATTGGCAGGCCAGATAATGCCTTTGTCATCATGATTTTGTTCGATAGCCGCCGCGACAACCCGGGAAATACCAATACCGTAACAGCCCATCAGCATAATTTGGCTTTTACCGCCTTCATTAATAACGCCCGCTTTCATGGACGCGCTGTATTTAGTACCCAACTGAAAGATGTGACCGACTTCAATACCGCGAGCCAAGGTAATTTGGCCTTGTCCATCCGGACTGGGATCACCTTCAACAACGGTACGAAGATCAGCAATAAAGTCAGGGACGGGTAAATCACGCTCCCAATTAACGCCTTGAAAATGCTTGCCATCTTGATTGGCACCGCAGACAAAGTCGGACATCATCACAACACTGCGGTCTGCAATAACCGGAATGGTTAAGCCAAGCGGGCCAATTGAACCCGGTTTGCAGTTGCAGGCGCGTTGAATGTCGTCTTCAGTGGCAAATTCCAGCGGCGAAGCAACGCCTTCCATTTTTTCTGCCTTGATTTTATTCAGCTCATGGTCGCCTCTTAATAATAAAGCAACCAAGCCGTCTCCTTCGCCTTTAACAATTAAGGTCTTTAGGCATTGTGTCGCAGGAACCGCCAAAAACTCACTAACTTCTTCGATACTGTGTTGATTGGGGGTATCAGTCAGTTGCATGCCAGCGGTTGCAAAAGCACGTGAACCGGAAGGCATAACTGCTTCCGCTTTTTCAACGTTGGCTGCGTAATCGCTTTCGGTTGAGAAGGCAATGGCATCTTCACCGGAATCAGCCAACACATGAAATTCATGCGATATTGCCCCACCGATAGAGCCGGAATCAGCGATAACAGCGCGAAACTTTAGTCCCAATTGATTAAAAATATTGGTGTAAGCTTGATACATGACCTCGTAAGTTTCTTGTAACGAGTCTTGATCCAAATGAAAGGAATAGGCATCTTTCATAATAAATTCACGCGAACGCATCACGCCAAAGCGTGGACGGATTTCATCGCGGAATTTGGTTTGTACCTGATAATAAGTAATAGGCAGTTGTTTGTAACTTTTAAGCTCATTACGCGCCAGATCGGTAATAATTTCTTCATGCGTAGGGCCTAAGCAAAAATCACGGTCATGACGGTCTTTCAAGCGTGCCAGTTCCGGGCCGTATTGTTCCCAGCGTCCGGTTTCCTGCCAAAGCTCAGCCGGTTGCAAGGCAGGCATTAACACTTCCAGGGCGCCTGCTTTTTCCATTTCATCCCGCGTTATTTTTTCTACCTTGCGCAATACGCGTAGCCCCAAAGGCAACCAACTATAAAGACCGGAGGCTAGTTTGCGAATAAGTCCTGCGCGGATCATCAATTGATGACTGGCTATTTCAGCATCAGCAGGCGTTTCTTTTACGGTATTTAAAGGGAATTGAGTGGTGCGCATGGTGTCAATAAGAAGATGAAAAATAAAATGGCTATTTTACAGCTTTTTGGCGCGTTCCCAAGTTCATTACTTGGAATTAGGCAACTCGCAATAAATAAACCCTCCCTTTATATAGAATTTACACGCTTCGTACACAGCTTTGTAGGAGCAAGCCATGCCTCCGAGGGCTTCGTTATATTGCGGGTCTGGCTTGCGCTTGCTGATTAGCATCAGATGCAAGCTGGCTTTGAAGGTTGCGATTAGCTATTAAAGCTCTTTCCTGCCAGCGCTCCGTAAAAAGTCGAAAAAATACGAAAGAAAAAATACGAAAGAAAAAATATTTCAGGCTATTTCATTCTGATACTTACTCACTAATCACCGACTGTTTGTTGCAATACAATCCGACTATTTTTTCGTTTTTTTCGTATTTTTCATGACTTTCGTAAACTATCTGTCACATCACTTGCTAAAACGGGTGTATTGCGCCCCTTCATTTGTATATACTATGTACCCGTTACCCAGTCATACAGACGACATTGATACTAGCGGCTTACCCAGTGGTTTTGTAAGCTTGATCAATACTCAGTCAAAATGACTCAAGTGAACCCCATAGTAAAATTTTTTAAAGCCATGCCCAACCTGTCCCAAAAGGATCACACATGAACAACAGCTTAATTTCAGAGATTACCGGACAGAATGATATTGATCCGACCGAAACCAAAGAGTGGATTGAAGCACTGCAATCGGTATTAGATCAAGATGGCAGCGAACGCGCACACTTTCTGATTGAACAGCTGGTTGCTGCAACACGGCATTCAGGATTTGATATCCCGTTTAGTGCCAATACCGCCTATCTCAATACCATTCCCGTTTCCCGCCAAGCCCAGTTTCCTGGCGATGCCACGATAGAACAAAAAATCCGTTCTTACGTGCGTTGGAATGCCATGATGATGGTATTGAGGGCAAACAAGCACACCAATGTCGGTGGACATATTGCCAGTTTTGCCTCGGCCGCAACACTTTATGATGTCGGTTACAATCATTTTTGGCATGCCGCTTCTGATCAACATGACGGCGATTTGATTTTTACGCAAGGTCATTTAACACCCGGTGATTATGCCCGCGCTTTCTTGCTGGGTAGACTCACTCAAGAACAAATGGATAACTTTCGTCAGGAAGTTGATGGCAACGGTTTGCCTTCTTATCCACATCCTTGGTTAATGCAGGATTTCTGGCAGTTTCCAACCGTTTCAATGGGACTTGGTCCGATTATGGCCATTTATCAAGCCCGTTTCATGCATTATTTGCAGGATCGCGGCTTTGCCAATACCTCAGAACGTAAGGTCTGGAGTTTTCTGGGTGATGGTGAAACCGATGAGCCTGAATCATTAGGCGCTATTGGTATGGCTGGCCGTGAAAAGCTGGATAACCTCATTTTTGTCATTAACTGCAACCTTCAGCGCTTGGATGGCCCTGTGCGTGGTAATGGCAAAATCATTCAAGAGCTGGAAAGTGAATTTCGCGGTGCCGGTTGGAATGTGATTAAACTGGTTTGGGGACAACGCTGGGATGCGTTATTGGCGCGTGACAAGGGCGGCTTACTGGCAGCACGGATGATGGCCTGTGTCGATGGTGATTATCAAACCTTTAAAGCAAAAGACGGCGCTTATGTGCGCGAACATTTCTTTAATACCCCTGAATTAAAGGCCATGGTTTCTGACTGGTCTGACCGCGATATCTGGGAACTGAATCGAGGTGGTCATGATCCCTCCAAAACCTACGCAGCTTTTCATGCGGCGGTAAATCACAAGGGACAACCTACCGTTATTTTGGCCAAAACCATTAAAGGTTACGGCATGGGCGCGTCTGGTGAAGCCCAGAATATTTCTCATCAACAGAAAAAAATGAGCGACATCTCGCTGAGTCATTTCAGGGATCGCTATGACTTGCCGGTAACCGATGAGGAAATGCAAAAGCTTCCTTATCTGACTTTTGCAGAAGGTTCAAAAGAACTACTATACATGCAGCAGCGCCGGGCTGAATTGGGCGGTCATTTACCGTCCAGAAGAACCAAATCTTATGCGTTGGACGTCCCCGTTTTAAGTGATTTTAAAACCTTGCTTGAAGCAACCCGTGAAGGCCGTGAAATATCAACCACTATGGCGTTTGTAAATCTGCTTAATATTTTGGTTAAAGACAAAAATATCGGCAAACGCATCGTGCCCATTGTTCCTGACGAATCAAGAACCTTTGGTATGGAGGGCATGTTCAGACAGTTGGGTATCTGGTCACAAGTGGGGCAATTGTATACGCCGCAAGATGCCGACCAACTGATGTTCTACAAAGAAGACAAGCACGGTCAAGTGTTGCAGGAAGGCATTAATGAAGCGGGTGGTTTGTGTGACTGGATTGCTGCCGGCACCGCCTACTCAACCCATAACGTGCCGATGATTCCGTTTTTTATCTATTACTCCATGTTTGGTTTTCAACGGGTGGGCGATTTAATCTGGGCAGCGGCTGATCAACGTACCCGTGGCTTTTTGATGGGTGGCACCGCCGGAAGAACCACCTTAAATGGCGAAGGTCTTCAGCACGAAGATGGTCACAGCCATTTAATGGCGGCGACCGTACCGAATTGCATCTCTTATGATCCCACTTATGCTTATGAAGTGGCGGTTATCATTCAGGACGGTTTACGCCGCATGTATGTTGAGCAGGAAGATGTGTTCTATTACATCACGGTGATGAATGAAAATTACAGCCATCCGGCCATGCCAAAAGGTGTGGAACTGGATATTCTTAAAGGCATGTATAGCTTTAGTCAGGCCGCAAAAAACAAAGCGCCAAGAGTCCAGTTATTAGGGTCTGGAACCATTTTCCGTGAAGTCGAGTTTGCCGCTGAATTGCTCAAAAATGATTGGGGCGTAGAGGCCGATTTATGGAGTTGCCCAAGCTTTACCGAATTAGCCAGAGATGGACAATCCTGTGAACGCTGGAATCGATTGCATCCAACAGAACCAGCAAGACAATCGCATGTTGCCAATTGCTTAGGCAATGCCGTAGGGCCGGTTATTGCTGCGACTGATTATACCCGTGCGTTTGCCGAACAAATTCGTGCTTATATCACTGCGCCTTACACCGTATTGGGAACCGATGGTTTTGGCCGTTCTGATACCCGTGAAAACTTGCGACGGTTTTTTGAAGTCGATCGTTACCATGTCACTATTGCGGCACTAAAAAGTTTGGCTGACTCAGGTCAATTTGATGCGGCCAAAGTAGAGGTTGCCATCGCTAAATACGGCATAGCGGCGGATACGAAAGCTCCGTGGCTAATTTAACAGAAGGAAAATTATATGACTCGTTTGTGTGAAATTAGAGTTCCCGATGTTGGTAATGTCGCTGAAATTGATGTTGTTGAAGTATTGATTCAAGCCGGTGATGTCGTTGAGCTGGAACAAACCGTAGCCACGCTTGAAACGGACAAGGCCAGTATGGACTTGCCGTCCAGTGCCTCAGGTACTATACAACAGGTTTATATCAAGCCCGGTGATACCGTATCCGAAGGCTCACTGATTGCAACAGTATTGGTCAGCGATGTCGAGGTTAGCATTGCTGAACCGGCAGCGCAACCCGCCGCTATCGTTGCTGAAACACCCGCACCTGCAGCCGTCGTTGAAAAAGCCCCTGAACAGGTCAATCTACCGACACAACGGGCACCAGAACCGAAAGCACCAGAAGTTTTGCAAAGCCCTGAGGTATCAGGCGAAAAAGCTCATGCCTCACCGTCTGTGCGTCTTTTTGCACGAGAACTGGGTGTTGATGTTGCTAAAATAAAAACCGGTAGCGGTCGCAAGGGACGCATTTTAAAAGACGATGTAAAAAGCTTTGTCAAAAAAGTGATTACTGAAGGTATCGTGGCAACGGGAGCCGGTATTCCGAGCATACCCGCTGTTGATTTTTCTCCTTATGGTGAAACCGAAGTCCAAAAACTTAGCAAAATCAAACGCCTGACCGGACAAAACCTGAGTCGTGTCTGGTTAAATCTGCCCATGGTAACCTACCATGAAGAAGCCGATATAACCGAGATGGAAGCGTTTCGTATTGCCCTGAATGCTGAAAAAGCCAAAGGCGAGTTAAAAATCACCGGCTTGATGTTTATCATTAAAGCACTGGTTGCAGCGATGCAGCAGTTCCCCAGCTTCAATGCGTCTTTGTCTGCCGATGGCGAAAGTTTAATACTAAAGAAATATTTTAATATCGGTATTGCCGTTGATACGCCGAATGGCTTGGTCGTGCCCGTATTACGCAACGTCAACAACAAAAGCGTCAATGAGCTGGCCGTTGAATTAGCCGAAAAAAGCGAGAAAGCGCGTCTAGGTAAATTATTGCCCGGTGACATGCAAGGCGGCTGCATGACCATTTCCAGCCTTGGCGGAATTGGCGGCACGTCGTTTACACCGATTGTTAATGCACCGGAAGTTGCCATACTGGGCGTTACCCGTGCAAAAATGCAACCGGTCTGGAATGGCAAAGAATTTTTGCCACGCCTGATGTTACCGCTGGATTTAACCTACGACCACCGGGTCATAGACGGCGCGGAAGGCGCACGCTTTATGGCGACCGTCAAATATTATCTGGCTGATATTCGCCGCCTGTTACTTTAACACGGGACACACTAACAATGAATGAAGCAGTTTTACACGCGGAAGTTTTGGTATTGGGTGGCGGCCCTGGCGGTTACAGTGCGGCATTTCGTGCGGCTGATTTAGGCAAACAGGTCGTTTTAATTGAACGCTATCCGGTGCTGGGTGGCGTGTGTCTTAATGTCGGCTGTATTCCCTCAAAAGCCTTACTGCACGCCGCGCAAATAATTCATGAAACCGAAGAATTTGAACAACACGGTGTCAGTTACGGCAAGCCGACCATTGATATTGATAAAATCAGAGACTGGAAAGAAAGCATTACCAAAACCTTAAATGACGGACTGGCGGGCTTGGTCAAACAACGCAAGGTGACTTTTATTCAGGGCATCGGAAAATTTACCTCACCGGATACGGTAGACGTAGAAACGGAAGAAGGCATCCAAACCATCAGCTTTGATCAGGCCATTATTGCCGCCGGTTCACGTCCTACTAAAATACCGATTTTTCCGCATGATGATCCGCGTTTATGGGATTCAACCGATGCCTTGGAATTAAAAGAAATTCCTAAAAAGCTGTTGATTGTCGGTGGCGGCATTATTGGTTTGGAAATGGCAACGGTTTACCATGCGATGGGTTCAGAAATCAGTGTGGTTGAGCTGATGGATCAAATCATTCCGGGTTGTGATAAAGATTTGGTGACGCCTCTCGCCCGACGCATAAAAAAGCAATATAAAAATATCTGGCTGGACACGCGCGTAACATCTATTGAATCACACGATGAAGGTCTGAAAGTCTTTTTTGAAGGCAAAGGCGCACCTGAATCCGAACTGTTCGATGCCGTGTTGGTGGCGGTAGGCCGCAGATCCAACGGGTCGTTAATCGGTGCGGATTTGGCAGGCATTACGGTTGATCAACAAGGCTTTATTGCCGTCGATAAGCAACAACGCACCAATGTCGGTCATATTTTTGCCATCGGCGATATCGTCGGCAACCCGATGCTGGCACACAAAGCCGTTCACGAAGGCAAAGTAGCTGCCGAAGTGACTGCCGGCCATAAAGCCCACTTTGATGCCCTGACTATCCCTTCGGTTGCCTATACCGACCCTGAAATTGCCTGGATGGGACTCACCGAGAACCAGGCCAAGCAACAAGGTATCGAATACGACAAAGCGGTATTCCCTTGGGCAGCCAGTGGTCGTTCCTTGTGTATCGGTCGCAAAGAAGGCTTAACCAAAATACTCTGTGAAAAAGACACCGGCAAACTGCTGGGCGCCGGTATGGTCGGCACCAACGCCGGCGAGTTAATTGCAGAAGCAGTCTTGGCACTAGAAATGGGCGCGGATGCCGAAGATATCAGCTTAACCATTCATGCACATCCCACCTTGGCCGAAACCTTTGGCTTTGCCGCTGAAATGATCACCGGCACCAT
>JBAXUR010000137.1:0-8306 GCA_037129595.1 Methylococcaceae bacterium
TCCATACGGATAACATCCCTTAAAGGGATGGTATCCGTTAAAATCGAAATTATTTATCTGAAAATCTATATAAGGAATTTAGCTCTTTTGGTCGTTAGCTTGATATTGCTCAGACGCTAATCGATGGCGATCGGCTAACTTGTTTCTTAAGCTGTCAGGACTCATCACTTCAATATCCGGGCCATGACTACTTAACCAACGCAATAATTGCGGGGTATCCAGCACCTCTACGGTGATTTGTAATTGATTTTCATCAAGCTGCTCTATTTGCTGATTTTTAGCCAGCGGCGTTTCGATCAAGTGAATGCCCAGGCCATTTTTAAAGATGGCTTTAAGGGTGATTGTTTGGGGATTTTCACCAAAACCAAAACCACCCTTATCAATATAAGCTTGCAGATTAAAATCCTCTAAAGCGTGAAGTGGTTCATTCTTGATGGCGGCTTTTTTAATGCGATGTAACACCAGCAAACGTAAATCAATGTGGTCATTGATGGTGGTCACCAGATAAATCACAGAACCATATTGCACCAAGGCTTGTAAATGCACGCTTTGATAATGCTTGGCTCTGGATGCGCCTGCTGCCAAGTAATCCATTTCCAGTTGCAAGCCTTGCATTAAGGCCATATTAACGGTTCTCTGTATGTTTGGATCAATAATAGGTGCCAGTAAAGGTTGCCCAGGCGTTAAAACCTTCACCTTTTTTAACCAATCTTGTAATTTTGAATCGGTATGTTCAACAGAAAAAAACTGTCTGGCCGCAGCAAATTGCCCTGCCAGATTATCCGCGATGGCAATCGGCAGTAATGTTTTTAGATATGTTTCCAGTAAAATCAAAGTTAAGGCTTCACTTGAAGTTAAACCGGGGATGTTGCAGGGTTGCATATTTAGCGCATAACGCCAGCCATACGGTTTACTTCTTGTATCAACTTCCAGGGTAAAGGGGATGGATAAGCGATCCAAATCCCGTTCCAATGTTCTACGCGTAACAGAAAAACCCAATCCTTCCAGTTTGTTTTTTAATTCCTTAACGGTGATTTTGCGTTCACGAGGGATTAGCTTCAACATTTCCCATTGGCGCAATAACGGATCTGACATGGTATTCCTTATAAGTGGATTTTTATTGTATTCAATAAGTCATCATTTGTCGCAAGATTAATAGACAATAGTCCAATTCGTGAATCAATTGACTTTTTTTATTAAAAGCATATTTGAGTCTTATAATTTTTCAATTTAGATAATGCAAATAATGACCATCTTACATTAAATGTGTTTTAATGTTGGCATTACGATTGTCAGTAAACCCCTAACTTACCTGAATAGAGTAAAGCCATAATGTTCAAACCCACCCCAGGTACTTACCTTTATTCCCCTTCAGATTTAGTCTTATTTGAACGCTCCCCTTTTGCCTCCTGGATGGCGCGTCTGGCGATAGACAAGCCGGAACAAATCGCTGGTATCGAAAAAGACCAAGACAAAATGATGAGCTTGTTGGCAGATAAAGGCTTGCAACATGAAGCCTATTATCTTGAGAAATTCAAAAAGGACTTAGGCGCTGATAATGTTTGTGAAATAACGACTGATAAAAAATTAAGGGCAACTGATACTTTAAAAGCTATGAGTGCCGGGTATCAGGTGATATTTCAAGCCTATCTGGAACGCGATAATTTCGCCGGATCTGCAGATTTTTTAATCCGTAAAGAAAGCGCTTCTTCCTTGGGCAATTATTATTACGAAGCCTGGGACACCAAGCTTTCACAATCCACCAAAACCTATTTTATTATTCAGTTGTGCTGCTATAGCTGGATGCTGGAAGCGGTGCAAGGCAAAGTGCCAGAACATGCCGTGGTGGTGCTGGGGAATAAAAAAGAAGAAACTTACCCACTAGCAGCCTACTACCCTTATTTTCTTAATTTAAAACAACAATTCTTAAAGGCACAAGCGGCCTTTCAAAGTGATTGGGCCATGATGCCAGATTTGGCTTTATGTAGTGATTATGGCGTTTGGAGTACCTTTGCTAAAGAACAACTAAAACAATCCGACAGTTTGGCTTTAGTGGCCAATATCCGTAAATCGCAGATTAAAAAATTATTAGACATCGGCGTAAACACCCTAAGTGACTTAGCGGCAACGGAACAAGCCAATATAAAAGGTATCTCGTTAGACACTTTTAATAAGCTCAAAGCCCAAGCAGCGATTCAACTAGCGTCAAGAGGCCAAGAAAACCCGCTCTTTACGGTGCTTAACGATAATGATGGTAAAGGTTTATCTGGCTTACCGCCCAAATCCAGGCTGGATATTTATTTTGATATCGAAGGTCATCCCTTAGTCGTGGGTGGACTGGAATATTTATGGGGCGTGAGTTTTGAAGATACCAAAGCCGCACAAGGTAAACAATATGCCTTTAAAGATTGGTGGGCGCATGATCAAAATCAAGAAAAGCTAGCCTTTGAAGGCTTTATTGATTGGTCATATCAACGTTGGCAACAAGATTCCACGCTGCATATTTATCACTATGCCAGTTATGAAATCACTGCCATTGATAAAATGGTTAGGCGCTATGAAACACGACAAGACCAAGTTGCCGAGCTATTAGCTAACCATGTCTTTGTGGATTTATATAAAGTCGTAAAAAGCGGATTGTTAATTGGCGAACCCAAATACTCCATTAAGAATGTAGAGCATCTTTACCGTGGCAAACGCACCACAGAGGTAGCCAATGGTGGCGACTCCATCGTCTTTTATGAAAACTGGTATTCTCATGGCGGTTTGGAAAACTGGACAGAACAAGCGAATGGTTATCAAAGTTGGCTGAAAAATCCTGACCAGTTTGATTGGCAACCTTGGACAACTTTACAAGAGATACGCTCTTATAATATTGATGATTGTGAATCAACCCTGGAACTGGTGGATTGGCTGCGAGAGCAACAGCAACACCATGCCATTAGTTTTACCGTGGGCGAGGTTATCTCTAAAGTAGATCGTCAGAAAACAGATAAGCAGCTAGAAAACGAACAAATTCGCCAGGCACTCATTCGACGCCAACAAGCGCTACTTGATCAGTTTGAAGCACAGGCTGATTTAAAAGCAGACCCACAGGCCGAATTACTTGCATCCATGCTGCACTTTTATGAGCGTGAACGTAAGCCTAAAAACTTTACTTATGTAAAGCGTGAGCTAAAAACCAACGAAGAGCTGTTTGAAGATGACACCGTAGTTTTCGATCTTAGCCTAACCAGCCAAGAAGAAAAAGATGGCAAGATCAGCTGTGTCGCGCTGTTTAAAAATGACCAACCACTACGTACCGATAAGTTAGGCACAGCGACTATCAAAGGCACGGCGGCAAAAGTCAGTAAGATCAGTATAGCCGAGCATGATGATGACTATAGTCAAATCAGTTTTGTGCTTAATGCTGACCAAGAAGACGCATTACAACACATACCGCTAAGCTTGTTTGCTGATGAACCTCATATTCTTACCGACACCCTGGAAAATAGACTCTGCGATATTACCGAAGCCTATTTTGAAACACGGCAATTACCCCCATTATTAGCCACCATTATTAATCAAGCCAATCCACGCTTTACCGGGCAGCTAACGCCTCTACCCATTTCAAGACAGCAATACCCTGATAACGACGATTATCTGTCCGCCATTATTTATGCCGTTAAAGCCATGAATGAAACCTGTTTGTGTATTCAAGGGCCGCCGGGTGCGGGCAAAACCTACACGGCTGAAAAGGTTATTACCCAACTCATAAAACAAGGTTGTCGGGTGGGCATTATGTCCAATAGTCATGCCGCCATCATGAATTTATTAGTGGCTGTATCCAAGTCATCACCTGATATTCCTATGGCTAAAGTGGGTGGCTTTGATACGCAAGCCGTGTTTATAAAAAATTTTCCTGCCGAATATTATCCAAAGCTCGCTTATCGAGGTGCGATGAGCTTTACCCAAAAGCAACCGTATGAATCTTTTAAAGTGGTTGGCGCCACCGTTTATGCTTTTGCTAAAGAGATAGCTTATGAAGCACCTTTAGAATATTTATTTGTCGATGAAGCCAGTCAAGTTGCCTTGGCTAATTTGCTGGCGGTATCGGGCGCTGCCAAAAACATCATTTTAATGGGTGATCAAATGCAATTAGAGCAACCCATACAAGGCTCACATCCGGGTCTATCGGGTGCTTCGGCTTTGGAATATATGTTAATGGAACATGCCGTTATTCCAGACGATAAAGGCATCTTTCTGGAACGGACTTACCGTATGCATCCAGACGTGTGCGCACCGTTGTCTGAGATAGTTTACGAAGGTAAATTACAAGCCGATGCTGACAACAGCAAACAAACCATCACTATTCCTAAATCCAGTTTGATTACCAAAGCGTATGGCATTTTAACTGTCAACGTGCAGCATGAAGGCAACACCCAAAGCAGCGAAGAAGAAGTGCAGCTGGTACAACAACTGATAGCTGAACTTAAAACCGGCACGTTTACCAATAAAAAAGGGGAGCAAAGCCCCATTACCGATGCCGATATTCTGGTGATAGCTCCTTACAACATGCAGGTCAATCTGCTTAAAGAAAAGCTCGGCAACGCTTTAAAAATAGGCACCATTGACAAGTTTCAAGGCCAAGAAGCACCGGTGGTTATCATCTCAATGGCAGTCAGCAATATTGAAGAATCACCCAGAGGACTGGATTTTGTGTTTGATATTAACCGGTTAAATGTCGCCGTTTCACGCGCACAAGCTTTAGCGATTATCGTGGCTAATGAAGGTTTAGAGCAATGCAAGGTGAATAGCTTGGCGCAGATGGCCAAGGTTGGGTTGTTTTGTAGATTGAAGTTAAATAGTTATTTTTAGATCCATGAAAAAACAGACAGTTATTAATTTTTAACTGATATATTTGAAATTATTTTATTAAGGAATGTAGTTATATGCCGATGATATGGGCAGTTGCTTGTGGTGGTAACGAGGAGTGGGTAAATAACTGGCCAACTTGGCGTAAAGATGGAGTTATTGCAATTGGATATGGTTGTAATTTTCCTCTCATCGTTAATGGTATTGAATTAACAAATGAAGAAATCAAACAAAATGGGGGGAATGGTGCACCGATAGTTAGAACGTTTGCATTTACAATAAGAATAGGTGATTACGTTGTTATAAAGAGAGGAAATTCGAGTATTCTTGGATTAGGAAAGGTAATCGGGGATATAGAATATTCGGAATCATCGGAATCAGGAGGGCATCAACTTAGAAAAGTAAAATGGATTCGCGCATTTGAGAGCCCCATGAATATTCAGATTAAACCGCTTTTTACTAGAACTGCAGTACATCGTTTAGGAGTAGAGTGTGGCCCTGAAATTATAGATATAACTCAACACAATGCAAAAAAACCCTTGTACTTGAGTCGTATGAGAACGATTCTAACTACATTAGGTCTATTAGAAAAAGTAGAAATGCCGCCAACAAATCAAGAGAGTTATATGCAGTCCACATGCCCATTAAACCAAATACTTTATGGCCCACCAGGGACAGGAAAAACCTATAGTACAGTAATTGAAGCTTTAAAAGTTTTTTATGGCTTTGAAATTATTGATGAGAACGAAGAATATGAAGAAGGGTATTTAGGTGATAAGCAACGATTTGATGCACATAAATCAAAGGGGAATATTCAATTTGTTACTTTTCACCAAAGTTTTAGTTATGAAGACTTTGTTGAAGGTATTAGGGCAGAAACCAATGCTGGTGGTGCGTTAAGTTACTCTATCAAAGATGGAGTTTTCAAGTCAATTGCTATTGAAGCTTTATACAGTAAATTTGAAGAGGAATACGCAGAACAATTAGACTACAAATGGCAAGAAGCGAAATCAAATAATATATATCAAAAAAAAATAACGGCTGATACCTTATTTGACCCAAATAACTATGATCATAAAAAATTAATATTGTCGACTTGTAAAATAGCAGATTTCACAGCTGGCACAGGTGATCCTTACGTTCTAATCATTGATGAAATTAATCGTGGCAATACATCACGTATTTTCGGTGAATTAATTACCTTGATTGAAGATACTAAGCGAGCGGGTACAGATGAAGCAATGGATGCTCTGTTACCCTACTCGCAAGAAACTTTTACCGTGCCTGATAATTTATACATCATTGGTACTATGAATACAGCTGATCGTTCATTGGCATTAATTGACACCGCATTACGCCGCCGGTTTGATTTTATAGAAATGATGCCAAAGCCTGAGCTAATTAAAGACATAAATATTGACAAGATTAATCTTCAAGAAATGCTTGAAACTATCAATAACCGAATTGAAGCTTTATATGATCGTGAACATACTATCGGACATGCTTTTTTTATGAAGTTAAAGAAGGAGTCAACCATTGAAGATTTGGCATCTATTTTTAAAAATAAGATTTTGCCATTGCTTGAAGAATACTTTTTTGAGGACTGGGAAAAAATAACCCTAGTGTTAGGTAAGTCAGGCATCTATGAAGATAAAACATTGACTGAAAAACAACTTGGTTTTATTCCTTCTGGTAAAAATTATTCACGAAACGATAAGAAATTAGCTGAAGCCAATACCTACATTAATATTTATAGCGCTAATCCGGTTCAACAGGATTGAACTGATGAGCGAATTGAGTATCCGTGAGTTTGGTTACATTATCCAAAAGTCCATGAATCAAGAACTCAATAACGATGAGCCTAGCTCATCGTTAGATGTGTGTGCCGTTAATCCTGAAGCTTGGGAATATCTTGAGGGCTATGCTTACAACAGCGACAAAGAAAATAGATTTATTAGACCACGCTCCTATAACGGTAAAAAAGCCTTACAAGTTGTTAATTTTGTCGGTGTCCTCTCTCTGCCTGGAGATATTCACTTAGAAATCTTGCCTAAAACTAGTAAAGATGGTCAAGATAATATCGAAGTCAGAAAGTTGTTGGTAAAAATGCTCAGTGAGGTTTATGAGTTACCTTTTATAGAGCATACAAAAGCTAATATACAGGTTTTTAAGCGACCTTTACTTGAGGTGCTGATTACTTGGTTTTTGCAAGATTTAGCCAATGTTGTTAGAAAAGGCATCCGTAAAGATTACGAACGAATAGAAGCAGAAGAAAAGTTTTTAAAGGGCCGTTTATTGGTTTCACAACAAATCAACCAACCTGTTAGTAGACGTCATCTATTCCGTATAGCTTATGATATCTTTTCTGAAAATCGGGCTGAAAATCGCCTAATTCATTCAGCTTTAGTGCAAGTAGCTAAATGGAGTAAATGTGAAAATAATCAAAAGTTAGCCAGAGAACTACGGTTTGCTTTCAATGAGATTCCGAAGTCTACTGACTATAAAACCGATTTTGGTCAGTGGCGGAATAGTCGAGATATGATCAGTTACAAACCTTTACTATATTGGGTTAAGCTGATTTTAAATCAACAAAGCCCCTTTAGCATTAAAGGTGATAGCAAGGGCATTTCTTTTCTCTTTCCAATGGAAACCTTGTTTGAAAAATATGTTGCAAAGATTTTGGAAAAAAATATTACAAAAGGGTATGAGGTTAATACGCAGGTTAAGCGAGCCTTCTTATCAGAAAAGCCCCCGGCTTTTTTACTAAAACCTGATTTGGCAATATATAAAGAAAATGGTTTTAAAAAGAACGATCCACCATTGTGCATACTTGATACAAAATGGAAATTAATTGATCAATATGCACAATACGATAATGGTAAAGAAGACAAAAAATCTGGCATAAGCCAATCTGATATGTACCAAATGTTTGCTTATGGGCATAAATATTTAGCAGGTGAGGGAAAGCTTGTTTTGATTTATCCTAAGTGGAACAAATTTGATAAGGCAAAGCATTTTCATCTCGGAGGAAAAGATTTAGTTCTTGGAAGGAAAGGTTTGGATCTTGATGTTTTTCCGTTTGATTTAGATGAAGCTGAAGCATCAGCAACACTTTTATTTAAACAACTTTAAATTTTTTAAGAAGACAGAAATGGAAAAAAAATACAGCAGAGATGAGATTTTAAAGAGCGTTTCTAATGATGGCAACGCTTTAGAATATGCAGATAAAATTCTAAAAGCTGATCGCGAGATTGTTCTAGCGGCTGTTTCTAATGATGGCCACGCTTTACGTTATGCAGATGAAATTCTAAAAGCTGATCGCGAGATTGTTCTTGCGGCTGTTTCTAAGTATGGCTACGGTTTTTATTTTGCAGATGAAATTCTAAAAGCTGATCGTGAGATTGTTCTAGCGGCTGTTTCTAATGATGGCCACGCTTTACGTTATGCAGATG
>JBAXUR010000138.1:0-8214 GCA_037129595.1 Methylococcaceae bacterium
TTTTTGAATTGCTTAAACCGTTTTGGACGGAACACGCTATTTATACCGATGTAGGTAGCACCAAGGGGAGTGTGGTTGCAGCGGCACAGCGGGTTTTTGGCACAGTGCCTGATAATTTGGTGCCTGCGCATCCCATTGCAGGAGCAGAGCAGAGTGGTGTGGACGCCTCTGTCGTTGATTTGTTTGTGAATAAACGCCTCATTATTACGCCTCTAGGTCATACCCGGACAGACGCCTTGCATAAAATCCAAGGTTTTTGGGAGCGCTGCGGATCTGTGGTATCAATGATGGATGTCAATCATCATGATGCGGTGTTGGCGGCTACCAGTCATTTACCCCATATTCTGGCTTTTGCTTTAGTAGATATGCTGGGTCATAAAGATGAGCAAAGTGAAATTTTTAAATATGCGGCAGGCGGCTTTAGAGATTTTACCAGGATTGCATCCAGCGATCCGACCATGTGGCGGGATATTTGTTCAGCCAATAAAAATGAAATAATCCCGTTGCTTGAACGCACCCGGGAACAACTGGATAAAATACAGCGCTTGCTTGAAAATGATGATAGCCAGCAGCTTTTAACCCTTTTTGCGTATGCCAACACTGCAAGGCAGCGCTTTCTTAATCAGTTTGAAGGAAATATGTCAAAATCAATCACATTTGAAGTGCAACCAGGTGGCGTGTTACAGGGTGAAGCGCGAGTGCCGGGTGATAAATCCATGTCACATCGTTCTGTTATGCTAGGCTCTCTGGCTGATGGCATTACTCATGTTAAAGGCTTTCTTGAGGCCGAAGATGCCCTGGCAACATTGCAGGCATTTCGTGACATGGGTGTGGAAATTGAAGGGCCGGTTAATGGTTGTTTAACGATTCATGGCGTTGGTAAGCAGGGTTTAAAAGCACCTAAAAATGAGTTATATCTGGGTAACTCGGGTACTTCCATGCGCTTGTTGAGCGGATTATTGGCGGGACAGTCATTTAATTCTGTACTGACTGGCGATAAGTCTTTATCCGGTAGGCCTATGAAACGGGTCACTGAGCCATTAGCGTTGATGGGAGCCGATATAAAAGCCACGGAAAAAGGCACGGCACCGCTTTATATTACAGGCAAAGCAGGCCATTTGAAGGGTATAGATTACGTGATGCCCATGGCAAGTGCACAAGTAAAATCCTGTTTGTTGTTGGCAGGGATGTACGCCGACGGTGAAACCAGTGTTACTGAGCCTGCGCCGACACGCGACCATACTGAACGAATGCTGTCAGGATTTTCATACCCGGTTAAGAAGCAGGGCAGTAAAGCCAGTATTACTGCTGAAGGTCATTTGACAGCAACGGATATTGATGTGCCCAGCGATATTTCTTCGGCTGCTTTCTTTTTAGTCGGTGCCTCCATTGCACCTGGTTCTGATTTATTGTTAAAGCATGTCGGTATTAATCCTACCCGCACTGGTGTTATCGACATTCTTGGGCTGATGGGGGCGAATATTGAAGTGCTTAATGAGCGTATCGTGGGTGGTGAGCCGGTTGCTGATTTGCATGTGGTTTACAGTCCTTTAAAAGGCATCGATATACCTGAGCATTTAGTACCCTTGGCAATTGATGAATTTCCGGTATTATTTGTTGCTGCCGCCTGTGCGGAAGGGCAAACCCGTTTAAGCGGCGCCGAGGAACTTAGAGTCAAGGAATCAGACCGTATTCAGGTTATGGCCGACGGCTTGCAATTATTGGGTGTCGATGCGCAGCCAACTGCGGATGGTATGATTATTCAAGGCGGTCCAATAGGCGGAGGCGTGGTTACATCTCATGGCGATCATCGCATTGCCATGTCTTTTTCGATTGCCGGATTGCGAGCCAATGCACCCATTACCATTCTGGATTGCGCTAATGTGAATACCTCTTTTCCCGAGTTTAAAGACTTGGTGAAACGGTTGGGTTTGGCTTTGGTTTGTACGGAGTCTTGATGCACATTCCGGTTCTAACAATTGATGGTCCGAGTGGCGCTGGCAAAGGAACGGTCAGTCGATTGGCAGCAAAAAAACTGGGTTGGCATTATCTGGACAGTGGTTCTATTTATCGATCATTGGCTATTGCATTGCAAAAGACGTCTGTTGATTTTGAAAACGTCAGTGAGATTGTTAAAGTAGCGCAAGCGATGATGTTAGAGTTTGACTGTGGTGATGAATTAATCGTCAAACTCAATGGCGAGGACATTACCAGTCAATTAGGGCTTGAAAGTACGGGTAGTATCGCTTCGCAGATTGCCGCGCTGCCGGATGTAAGACGGGTATTATTGCAGAAGCAGCAAGATTTCAGGCGGGCACCTGGACTGGTTGCAGATGGCCGTGATATGGGGACTGTCGTTTTTCCGGATGCTGAGAATAAAGTTTTTTTAACGGCCAGCGCAGCAAAAAGGGCTGAAAGAAGATATAAACAGTTGATGGAAAAAGAAATAGATGCTAACCTTGCACAAATAACCAATGAGATAGACGTGCGTGATCGCCGCGATAGGGAGCGTAAAACCGCTCCATTAGCAATGGCAAGTGACGCACTTTATATTGATTCTTCAGACATGACAATAGATGCCGTGATTGAAGAAGTTTTGAATTTAATCCGTTAAGGGTTTTTGTCTGGCCTCACTTAATTGTAAGTGTGGTTTTTTTTAACTTTGATAAAGAAAAGGTTTGTTCGAGTTTCGACAAACTTGGGAAATAATAAAATGAGCGAAAGCTTTGCTGCATTACTCGAAGAAAGTTTAACCAGAACCAAAATGAGTCCTGGTGCCATGTTGATGGGTACAGTAATTGATATCGAAAATGATATGGTTATTGTCAGTACACATTCTAAATCAGAAGGCGTCATTCCTAAATGGCAGTTTCTAAACAACGATGGCGAATTAGAAGTTGCAATTGGCGATGAAGTCGAAGTTGCACTTGATTTATTTGAAGACGGTTTAGGCGCTACACTTCTTTCCCGAGATAAAGCTAAGAAAAACAAAGCCTGGTCCGAACTCGAAACTGCTTTTGATAAAGAAGCAACCATTATCGGTCGTATTACCGGTAAAGTTCGCGGTGGATTTACAGTGTCGGTTGGAGCTTTACGTGCCTTCTTGCCTGGTTCATTGGTTGACGTTCGCCCAATCAGAGATACGACTTTCCTGGAAAATCGTGATCTGGAATTTAAAGTTATCAAAATCGACCAAAAACGTAATAACGTTGTTCTGTCACGTCGCGCAGTTGTAGAAAAAGAATACAGTGCAGAAAGAGAAGAATTACTGAAAACACTGGAAGAAGGCGCAGTAGTTACCGGTGTTGTTAAAAATCTGACTGATTATGGCGCATTCATTGATTTGGGTGGCATTGACGGTCTATTACATATTACTGATATGGCATGGCGTCGTGTACGTCATCCGTCTGAGTGTGTTGAAATCGGTCAGGAAATTAAAGTTAAAGTCCTGAAGTACGACAAAGACAAAAATCGTGTATCTTTGGGCATGAAACAAATGGGTGAAGATCCATGGCAAAACATTGCTCGTCGTTACCCCGCCGGTACACGCGTATTTGGTAAAGTAAACAATTTAACTGATTACGGTTGTTTTGTTGAAATTGAAGAAGGCGTTGAAGGTTTGGTTCACGTTTCTGAAATGGACTGGACTAACAAAAACGTTAACCCATCCAAGCTTGTTCAGTTAGGTGATGACGTTGAAGTCATGGTTTTGGAAATCGATGAAGAACGTCGTCGTATTTCTTTAGGTATGAAGCAGTGCAAAACCAATCCATGGGATGAGTTTGCCGCAACGCACAACAAAGGCGATAAAATATCAGGAAAAATCAAATCAATTACTGATTTTGGTATTTTTATTGGTCTTGACGGCGGTATTGATGGTCTGGTTCACATGTCTGATATTTCATGGGCAGATGACAGTGAAGCATCAGTTCGCGAGTTCAAAAAAGGCGATGAACTGGAAACTGTTATTTTAGCGGTTGACTCCGAACGTGAACGTATTTCGTTAGGTATCAAACAACTTGAACAAGACCCGTTCCAAAACTTTTTGGCGACCCATGAAAAAGGTAGCTTGGTAAAAGGAACTATCAAGGAAGTTGATGCTAAAGGTGCAGTTATTACATTAGCGGATAATGTTGAAGGTTATTTACGTGCTTCTGAAATACAACGTGACCGTGTTGAAGATGCACGCACATTGCTTAAAGAAGGCGATATTCTTGAAGCCAAGTTTATCGGCGTAGACAAGAAAAGCAAGTCAATTTCTCTGTCAATTAAAGCGAAAGATCAAGACGAAGAAACACATTCTATTAAAGATCATTCCCAACATTCTCAGCAATCAGTAGGTACGCCTACCATGGCTGACTTATTTAAGCAGTTGGAAAAATAAGGACTTTAGAAGAGGGTCTGTGATAACACAGATCCTCTGCGTTTTCTTTTTCACAGGATAGAATGTGACAAAATCAGAACTAATTGAAGCACTTGCTGGCAAACAACCGCATCTGGCACTGAAAGATGTAGAGTTGGCAGTTAAATGCATCATTGAAAAAATGAACCAGGCATTATCTTCTGGAAAAAGAATTGAGATTAGAGGTTTTGGCAGTTTTTCACTGCACAAGCGCCCGCCACGTATGGGTCGCAATCCAAAAACGGGTGAATCTGTCGCATTGGCTGAAAAGCATGTTCCGCATTTTAAACCCGGTAAAGAGTTACGTGATCGAGTCGATGCCGCTAGTCAAAATTACGAAATAATAGACTAAAGACTAATCAACGCAACAACAAGTTGTAGATAACAGGTTTGATTATCACCTGTGATTCTTGTTATTGCGTTGATTTTTTAGTATTAGATTTTGTTTTTCTCTCCCCCGCACGTCCACACTTACATAAACGCTAACACCTGTTATTCAATTTTACGGGTAGTTCGGTTGATTTTATGTTTCAAATTCATAACACCAAAAGCTAACCTTGGTTAAATAAGAAAAGTAATTCTCCCCTCAGATATATCCTGGTAATCTAATTAATACCCCCTTTCCATTCTTGCACCTGTTTGCTCAGCATCAATAGAGTGCTATTTTTTTGGTAAGCCATATTTTATCAATTTTAATGACGTCTTGTTTTGTTTGGGCTTAATTGTATGATATATTCGTTCTTAAATGAGAATGATTATTGATTCCTGGATTTTTGTATCTTTAACAGCAATTTATTATCAAGGCTAAATTTATGGCGATAAGCTTAAAAAATCTTCATGTAGGTGACTTGGGAAAGATAGTCGGTTTTGAACAAGCCGGTAAGCCCTATAGAAAAAGGTTACTAGCTATGGGCTTGACTCCGGGAACTGAATTCAGTATTACCCGATTTGCACCCATGGGTGATCCTGTTGAAATTAAATTGCGTGGATTTTCGTTAACTTTGCGTAAAGACGAAGCGGGAATATTGTTGATAGAGAAGCTGTGATGAAAACTGATTTTACGGTTGGTGTGGTTGGCAACCCTAATTGTGGTAAAACAACCCTTTTTAATGTACTTACTGGTTCTAGGCAGCATGTAGGCAACTGGCCGGGCGTAACCGTTGAAAAAAAAACCGGTGAATATTCTCATGCCAATAAACTGATTGAACTAGTTGATTTGCCAGGAACCTATTCGTTAGAAGCCGCAGATGATCAGGTTTCTTTGGATGAGAAAGTGGCAAGGGATTACGTTGCGTCCAGGGAAGCCGATTTAATTATCAATATTATCGATGCCTCTAATATAGAGCGAAACCTGTATTTAACGTCGCAACTTATCGAAATGCGCGTACCCATGATATTGGTGCTCAATATGATGGATGCGGTTAAGCAGCGCGGTATTAAAATTGACTGTGATTTTCTGGCAGAACAATTGGGCTGTCCGGTTATTCCTATTGCAGCCTCTACCAAAGAAGGTATCGCTACCTTAAAAGCTCAAATTAACAAAGCCGCCATTACCAAGCCTGTTCCGTCGGTAAGCATCAGTTATGCGCCCGCTTTAGAAAAAGCTATTGACGCTATTTCCCCTGAATTAATTGACAGTGCCATTCAACACCAGTGTGATTTGCGTTGGCTGGCCGTTAGATTATTAGAAGACGATACACTCGCCAAACAATTTGCCGGAACAGCGCTGATGTCAACAGTTGCCAAATTACAGCGTGGTGTAGAGCTTGAAACACACGATGAAATAGATATTCTTGCAGCGGACGCCCGTTATGGGTTTGTTAATAACCTGATTCAGGGTGTCGTTTGCAGGCTTAATGAAGTAAGTCGACATACTACAGAAAAAATCGATCATATCGTTTTGAACCGGTATTTAGGAATTCCCGTGTTTTTGTTGGTTATGTACGCGATGTTTATGTTTACTATTAATATCGGCAGTGCTTTTGTGGATTTTTTTGACCAATCGGTAGGTGCGATATTGGTTGATGGTTTAAGTCGGGTGTTGACGGAGTTGAATTTTCCGCAATGGCTGATTGTCCTGATTACCAAAGGTGCCGGAGGTGGCATTCAGGTCGTCGCTACTTTTATACCAATTATTGGCTTTTTATTTATGTTTTTATCGGCTCTGGAGGATTCAGGTTACATGGCCAGGGCTGCTTTTGTTATGGATCGATTCATGCGCATGATTGGCTTGCCGGGAAAGTCGTTTGTACCGATGATAGTGGGTTTTGGTTGTAATGTGCCCGCCATCATGGCGACCCGGACGCTTGAAAATCAACGTGACAGGATTTTGACCAATCTGATGAATCCATTTATGTCTTGTGGTGCCAGATTACCTGTTTATGCTTTATTTGCCGCAGCATTTTTTCCGGTGGGGGGGCAGAATCTGGTTTTTGGCTTGTATTTATTGGGCATTGCCGTAGCGGTATTAACCGGCTTAATTATGCGTCACACATTATTTAAAGGTGAGTCTGCACCCTTTATTATGGAGCTGCCTGCCTACCATTTGCCGACCTTGCGCGGGGTTTTTATCAGAACCTGGGATCGACTTAAATCATTTTTGCTCAATGCCGGGAAGGTGATTATACCTATGGTATTGGTTTTAAATTTTCTTAATGCGCTGGGTACGGATGGCAGTTTTGGTCAGGAAAACAGCAACAAATCAGTGCTCAGTGAAATCGGGCGAGGCTTAACGCCCGTTTTTAAACCCATGGGTATAGAAAAAGACAACTGGCCTGCAACTGTCGGTATTTTTACTGGTGTACTTGCTAAAGAGGCCGTTGTGGGTACGCTCGATGCTTTATATAGCCAGCTTGGATCCACTTCTGAAGTGCTGTCAGATAAAGCACCGTTTAATCTTAAAGACGCGTTAATGGCTGCTTGTGCAACCGTACCGGAAAACTTAAGCGCAATTGCCGATAATATTTTAGATCCCTTAGGATTAAATATAGGTACAGTCAATGATATAGCTTCTGCTGCCAGTGAGCAGGACGTTAAAACCGCTACTTTTTCAGCGATGCAGCATAGTTTTGATGGCAAGGCAGGCGCTTTTGCTTATCTGTTGTTTATTTTACTTTATGCACCTTGTGTGGCAGCAACGGCAGCGATTTATAGAGAAACCAATGTGGGTTGGACTTTTTTTGTGGTGTTTTGGACTACCGGAATTGCCTATATGACAGCCACTATTTTTTATCAGGCGATGACTTATAGTCAGCACTCTGACTATTCATTGACTTGGATTAGCGGATTAATCAGTGCTTTTTTATTGGTTTTAGCGGGCTTGTGGCTAACCGGAAAAAATATTCTTACAAAGCATGGCGGGGAGTCAGTCAGTGATCTTATCTGATTTACGGGGTTATTTAAAACAACAGCATAGAGTCGCTTTGGCTGATTTGGTCAATCATTTTAATATGGATGCGGATGCCTTGCGCGGTATGCTGGGCAAGTGGATAAGCAAAGGTAATGTGAGAAAATTGTCACGAGAGGCTTCTTGCGGAACAAGTTGTTGTAAATGCGACCCTGCCTTGACCGAGTTCTATGAATGGATAGATAAATAAGGTTAAAGGTACGAAATAGAGATCTTAATGAAAATAGCCTGTAAACGAGTGG
Organism: Methylococcaceae bacterium; assembly: GCA_037129595.1. Taxonomy (GTDB): domain Bacteria; phylum Pseudomonadota; class Gammaproteobacteria; order Methylococcales; family Methylomonadaceae; genus Methylobacter_C. The sequence goes on from JBAXUR010000138.1 coordinate 8,051, forward strand.
TTTTTCGGATTTTGATTAAAACCTAAAAATAGATATAAACCTTCGTGCTTTCGTGGTGAACTATTTTTACAAATAGTAGATGTAAATAACCTTCAGCTCATCATAACCTGTTATTTTTTACGCTAAAAACAAACAAATAACAAAACGTAAGCATATCATGACGC
>JBAXUR010000139.1:0-8196 GCA_037129595.1 Methylococcaceae bacterium
CGGCAAAGTAGAGGTTTAAGTGACGACTTCAAAAGCTCAAATGGCTAACAAATCTAGTGGTTTTTCAGAACTTAAAGCAAGGTTGCTATTTGTTCTGGGTGCCCTGTTCGTTTATAGAATTGGTTCGCATATTCCAGTTCCAGGTATAGATCCAAAAGCCCTTGCTGTTATGTTTGAGCAGCAAAGTGGATCCATACTCGACATGTTTAACATGTTTTCTGGTGGTGCTTTAATGCGATTAAGTCTATTTGCGCTCGGTATAATGCCTTACATCTCTGCTTCTATTATTATGCAGTTGATGACGGTTGTTATACCGTCTATGGAGCAAATGAAAAAAGAAGGCGAGTCTGGAAGGCGTAAAATTTCTCAGTTTACTCGTTACGGCACTGTTGTATTGGCTACTTTTCAGGCTATTGGTATTTCATTGGCTTTGCAAAATCAAACTGCCGGTGGTCTTTCTGTCGTATTGAATCCTGGTGTAGGCTTTATTAGTATTACAGCTATAACTTTAGTTACGGGAACAGTTTTCCTAATGTGGTTGGGCGAGCAGGTTACCGAGCGCGGTATTGGAAATGGTATCTCAATGATTATTTTTGCCGGTATTGTTTCGGGGTTACCCAAGGCAATTGGTGGAACTTTAGAGTTAGCCAGAACAGGCGAAATGAATGGGGCATTTATTATATTGTTATTTCTATTGTCTATTTCTGTGACTGCACTTGTTGTTTTTGTGGAGAGAGGCCAAAGAAGAATTCTTATTAATTATCCAAAAAGGCAACAGGGTCGTAAATTATATGGTGGTCAAAGTAGTTTTTTACCCTTAAAGCTTAATATGGCAGGTGTGATACCACCCATATTTGCTTCAAGTATAATTTTATTTCCGGCTACTATTGCTGGTTGGTTCGGAGATAGTGAAGGGTTTACATGGCTTCAGGATGTAGCAACTATGTTGTCTCCTGGACAACCTGTTTACGTGATGCTTTATGCTTCAGCAATTATCTTTTTTTGTTTCTTTTATACTGCATTAGTTTTTAATTCCAAAGAAACAGCTGAAAACCTAAAGAAATCGGGTGCATTTTTGCCTGGTATCAGGCCCGGATTGCAGACTGGTACATATATTGATAAGGTAATGACTCGATTAACCTTAATTGGTGCTTTCTATATAACCTTAGTATGTTTATTGCCAGAGTTTTTGATCGTATACTGGAATGTTCCGTTTTACTTTGGTGGAACATCTTTATTGATTATTGTTGTAGTTGTCATGGATTTTATTTCTCAAATGCAAACCCATGTTATGTCTCAACAATATGAAGGCTTAATGAAAAAAGCCAATCTTAAAAAATAATTAACGCACAAGAACATTTAGGAGTTAGCTGTGAAAGTTCGTGCTTCTGTAAAAACAATTTGTAGAAATTGTAAAATAGTAAAAAGAAATGGTGTTGTTAGGGTTATCTGTGTTGACGGAAGACACAAGCAACGACAAGGCTAAAATTTGTTGCGCCTGAATTATAGCAATGCTATAATTCACCGCTTAACTTTAGAGTATTACTCAGGGGAGTAACTAGATGGCACGTATTGCCGGGATAAACATACCAGACCATAAGCATGCAGTTATAGCTTTAACTGCGATTTATGGAGTTGGTCGTCAAACTGCAAGTGAAATTTGCGTTAAGGTGGGTATTCTACCTTCCGTAAAAATTAAAGAACTGACTGAAGAGCAATTAGAAGCTATTCGTAATGTGGTTTCGAAGATGACAGTGGAAGGTGATCTGCGTCGTGAAGTTTCTATGAATATCAAGCGTTTGATGGATCTAGGTTGCTATCGCGGAATAAGGCATCGCCGAGGTTTACCATTAAGAGGACAGAGAACGAGAACAAATGCTCGTACTCGTAAAGGTCCACGTAAACCTATTAGAAAATAAGATATCCCTTAAGAGGTTGAAGTAATGGCTAGTCCAAACCGTTCAAGAAAACGTATAAAAAAAGAAGTTGCAGATGGCATCGTTCATGTTCACGCTTCTTTCAATAACACAATCATAACAATAACAGATAGAAAAGGTAATGCGTTATCTTGGGCAACTTCTGGTGGTTCAGGTTTCCGTGGATCAAGAAAAAGTACGCCGTTTGCTGCGCAGGTTGCTGCTGAAAAAGCGGGTATTGTTGCGCAAGAATTTGGCATGAAAAATCTTGATGTTATGATTAAGGGCCCCGGTCCTGGTCGTGAATCCGCTGTGCGTTCATTGAACAATCTCGGTTTTAAAATTAATAATATTGTTGATGTGACGCCCATTCCTCATAATGGTTGCCGTCCGCCAAAGAAACGCCGCGTATAAAGAATCTGGAGTTGTAACATGGCAAGATATCTTGGACCTACCTGTAAATTAAGTCGAAGAGAAGGGACTGATCTGTTTTTAAAAAGCAGAGGCAAGTCTTTAGAAAATAAATGTAAGCTGGATCAAAGGCCTGGTCAGCATGGTACCAAGCGTACCAGAAGTTCTGATTATGCACTCCAGTTGAGAGCAAAGCAGCGTTTACGTAGAATTTATGGTATTTTAGAAAAGCAATTTAGAAATTACTATAAATCAGCTGATATGAAGAAAGGTGCAACTGGTGAAAATCTGTTAAACCTACTTGAGTCAAGATTAGATAACGTAGTATATCGCATGGGATTTGCTTGTACTCGTGCAGAAGCGCGCCAATTAGTTAGTCACAAGTCTATTCAAGTAAATGGTTCATTGATTAATGTTCCTTCTTATCAGGTAGCTCCTGGTGATGTTTTGACAATTAGAGAAAAAGCAAAAAAACAACAAAGAATCGTTGATGCTTTAACTGTAACTGAGCAATATGGATTTCCTGCTTGGGTTGAAGTCAATTCAAAAGCTATGACTGGAACATTCAGTTCATTACCTGATCGAGTTGAATTAGGAAGTGACATTAACGAGCAGTTGGTAGTTGAGCTTTACTCTAAATAATCGCTGTTCTGAGGGATATAAATGCAGAATTCTATTTCAGGCTTATTAAAGCCTCGTTTAGTTGAGGTGGTAAGTAAATCACTTAATCATTCGAGGATTGTTATTGAGCCTCTTGAACGTGGTTTTGGTCATTCGCTTGGTAATGCGTTAAGACGCGTGTTGTTATCCACAATTCCAGGCTGTGCAGTCACAGATGTAGAAATTGAAGGTGTACTCCATGAGTACACAACAATTGAAGGTGTTCAGGAAGATGTAATTGATATTTTACTGAACCTAAAAAAGTTAGCAGTAGTCCTTCATTCAAAAGATGAAGTTGAGCTTACGTTATCTAAAAATGGTGCCGGTTGTGTAACTGCAGCTGATATCAGTTTGCCTCACGATGTTGAAATTATAAATCCTGATTTAGTTATTGCTAACTTAACACAAGTTGGCGTATTGAATATGAAAATCAGGGTGCGTCGCGGAAGAGGTTACGAACCGGTTAGTGTTCGTAAATTAAATTCTGAGCACAGTTTGGTTGTTGGTGCTCTTCAATTGGATGCTTCATATAGTCCAATTGTAAAAGTAGCTTATCAAGTTGAGAGTACTCGTGTTGAGCAGCGAACCAATTTAGACAAACTTGTTATTGAGCTGGAAACAAATGGAACTGTTGATCCAGAGCAAACAATTAAAATGGCAGCTACCATTCTTCATGATCAGTTATCAGTTTTTGTAGACTTTGAAAAAGTTAATGATCTTGTTCTTGAAGAAGAAATAGAGGTTGTTGAGGTATTCGATCCGGTTTTACTGCGTCCTGTTGATGATCTTGAGTTAACTGTACGATCTGCTAATTGTTTAAAAGCCGAGAATATTTTTTATATTGGTGACTTAATACAGCGGACTGAAGTTGAGCTATTAAAAACACCTAATCTTGGAAAAAAATCTTTAACAGAAATAAAAGATATACTTGCTTTAAAAGGTTTATCACTGGGTATGCGATTGGAAAATTGGCCGCCTGATAACCTAGCAGATCAATCACACGCAATATCCACACATTAACATTAGGTCTTCTTATAATGAGACATCGTAAATCAGGTAGAAAGTTTAACATGAATAGCAGCCATCGTAAGGCGCTATTTAGTAACATGGCTAGTTCATTATTTAAGCACGAACTTATTAAAACAACTTTACCTAAAGCTAAAGAATTAAGAAGTTTTGCTGAGCCTTTAATTACATTATCTAAAGAAGATAATGTTGCTAAACGTCGTCTTGCATTTGCCAGATTACGTGATCGTGAAGTTGTGACTAAGCTATTCAATGAGTTAGGTCCGCGTTATAAAAACAGAGCTGGTGGCTATCTACGTATTATGAAATGCGGATTTAGACCTGGCGATGACGCACCTATGGCTTATGTCGAATTAGTTGACAGACCCGAATAGTATTTTTTATTAATCACATAAAAAAAGCCGGTTAAACCGGCTTTTTTTATGTCTTTAAAAACGAACCTATATTTTAATTTTATAGGTAGTGTTTTATTATTTTTCCAACAGCTTTAATTTATCTGCTTTACCATTCCACTCATCGGCATCAGGTAGTGGAGATTTTACTTCGGTTATTACTGGCCAATCCTTGGCTAATTCTGCATTCAAACTGATAAATATTTCTTGCCCTTCAGGCAATTCATCTTCTGCAAAAATTGCGTTGGCAGGGCATTCCGGCTCACACAATGTGCAATCAATACACTCATCTGGATCAATAACTAAAAAATTAGGTCCTTCATGAAAACAGTCAACAGGACATACATCGACACAGTCAGTAAATCTACATTTAATACAGTTTTCAGTGACTACAAAAGCCATAATTTATTACTCAGAAAGGTTTAAGGGAATTGTTTGTTTTTTAGGATGCTATATTAGCAGAAAGGGGTAGCTGATAGAACATTAAGTGGTTATTTAATTACAAAACATTGAGAATAACTTTTACTTTTATTCTGTATTATCTGAATTAAATACAGAGGCAAATAAGCCTTTTGTAACGCTAATTCTGCTTTCATGGGTGTTTCTTAAAGCGATTCTTGCTTGTTCTTTAAGTTGATTATCAGCATAAAATTGTTCTACGCGAGCAGGAATAGCAAGTGCGCGTTGGAAGTATATTTCAGCTTCGTTAAAGTTATTATTGGATAATAGAAAATCGCCGTAAAAATAATTACTTTCTATGCCGTTTGGATTAATTTTTAAAGCTGTTTGTAATAATTTTTGCGCGGTTTCCTCATCGCCAAACCCGATGGGCCACTTGGGCGCCATATAATAGAGTGTACCTAAGGTAACATAAGCAGAACCGTCCATGGCTTGCGGATTAATTTCAATTGCTTTCAGTAATAAATCACGCGCTTCATGAATGGACTCAAGTGCAGAAACAGCATTTTGATGGTCAGCATTGGTTGCTTTTACAATGGCTTCCCAAATGATAGGTTCTGCGTTGTTAGGGTGCTGTCTGGAAAGATGAATGGTTTTACCCAGTAATTGGCTGTAGGCCAGCCCCTGATTCTGTTTTGGCGTACTGTAATAAATTGATGCCCACTCAGACTCAATGCGTTGCAGGGAATCATTAAGGCTCTCTGCATAGCTTTGGGGTGATAGTAGTAATAATGCAACAAAAGTTGTTTTTTTCATACGGCAAATATAGAGCAAAATGCTGATCTTTTCAATAGGTCTATGAAATATTTAGCTATCAATCCATTCCGAGTAAGGATGTTTGGCAAGATTATTGTTGTAATAACGCAAATCGTGGGTTACTTCCTCACCTATCCAGTGTGGCTTTGAAAAAGTTTTACCTATTTCGGATAGCTCAATTTCAGCGATTATTAAGCCCTGATTGTCGCCATCAAACTCATCAATCTCCCATGTATTTCCATCATCAGTTACAAAATGGCGTGTTTTTTCAATTATTGGTTTCCTGCAAAGCATGCTAATGATTTCGTTTGCGTCCAGTAGCGGGATTTCATATTCATATTCATGCCTGTGAGTGCCAACGGTCGCACTTTTGATATTCAGCCATGCACACTCATCGCTGATTCTAACTCTAATGCAGCTGGTCGCCTGAGAGCTTAAATATCCTTGTCGATATTTAACAGAGCGGGTTATATGTTCGCGCCAATCATTTCCTGCCATTAAAAATTTGTGTTCAATTTCGATAGCCATTATAGTTCCTTGCAGTTGTTACTGCCATCACAGTAAGGTAGGGTTTGTGTTTTTTAGTAGCCACATAAATACAGTCTCTTGGATTCTTCTGCGATTAATTTTACGGATTTTTTATCTGATATTTCTTTAAGTGCATGATCGTATAGAGGCAGTGTTTTATTGAAGCCGCAACTGTATCAGGAATATTTTATGCCTGCTTTTACTTGTACAGGGAGTGGAGAATTAATTTTGGTGATCATTAAGTATAGGATAGTAGTTTATGTAAGTTTTATTATAAAATAATTTTATGTGGGTATCATAATGCACTCACTACATATTGCCATGTTAATATTTTTAACCGTAGATATTTTGGGTTAATTGAATGATAAAAGTCCTGCTTTATTTAATTGGCTAGCAGTGCTAAAGTAATGGCTTATTGAATTGCTTGGTATTTATTTTTAATGGCCAGTAGTTAAATCATTTTTTTTTAACCTTTACTATTTAGGATACTCAAATGGCTTTCGAACTTCCTGCTTTACCTTACCCAAACAATAGATTGGTACCCTACATTTCAGAAGAAACTTTAGAGTATCATTATGGCAAGCATCATCAAACCTACGTAACCAATCTGAATAACCTTGTTCCAGGTACCGAGTTTGAAGGCTTGTCTCTGGAAGAAATTATCGTAAAATCATCAGGGCCTATTTTTAATAATGCGGCTCAAGTCTGGAACCACACTTTTTATTGGAACAGTCTTATTCCAAGTGGTGGTGGCGAACCTGCGGGTACTTTAGCCGATGCCATCAACACAACATTTGGTTCTTTTGAAAAATTTAAGGAAGAATTTACTAAATGTGCGGTAACTACTTTTGGATCAGGATGGGCATGGTTAGTAAAAAATGCTGATGGCAGTTTGGCTTTGGTGAGCACCAGTAATGCCGGTTGTCCATTAACCACCGGTCAAACGCCATTATTAACTTGTGATGTTTGGGAACATGCTTACTATATTGATTATCGTAATGCTCGTCCTGCTTATCTGGAAGCTTTTTGGGCATTAGTCAATTGGGATTTTGCTGAAGCTAATTTCACAGCTTAATCATTACAAAACCTTCTGTATCTTTTGATGCAGAAGGTTTTTTTTGCAGCACGTTAAAGCGTCCATTGGATATTGTTGTTTTTGTCATTCGCCAGATTTATTAACAATCCTATAAAAGTGACAAAGGATAAAACCTATGTTTAAAAAGTGGCTGCATTTATGGGTTTTATTACCTGCAATTGTTTGTGCCGATGTCTCAATACCAGAGCAAATTAAACCACCAGTTGGAAGCAGTCCAATTCTGACAGTTCAAGCTAAAGGTGACCAGATTTATCAATGCAAGCTAAATAATAGCGTCTATTCATGGCAGTTACAAGCCCCTGACGCCAAATTGTTTGATACGCAAGGACACATTGTTGGTAATCATTATGTCGGCCCTGTATGGGAGTATAAAGAAGGAAGTCGGGTTGTTGGTCGGGTGCTGAATAAAATAGATGTCGCACCAGAATCTTCTATTTCCTGGTTACTTGTTGAGGTGATCGCGCACAAGGGCGATGGTTTGTTTTCAGACGTGCGCTTTATTAATCGGATTAATACTCACGGCGGATTATCACCGGTGTCGGGATGTGACTCAAATCACTTGGGAACAGAGACGCGGGTGGCTTATACGGCCGATTATATTTTTTATGCTATACGCAAAGTTTCAATTCCCTGAGTTTCATCAACGCATAAATAGATTCTAAATAAGGAATGTTTAAGCCTGCCCGTTTGCCGGCGCGTAAAGCATTACCCAGTATCACTTCGGTTTCCATAAGGCGACTATTTTCATAATCCAGTAGCATACTGGTTTTATACGGCAGCATACCGTAAGTAGTGGCTATATTAACATCAATTATAGTGTCAGGCAGTCGATGGCCGACAGCTTCGGCTATAAGACAAATTTCCTGCATAATACAACGCACAAAAGCTTCTTGGGATTTTAGGATATCTAACGTTGACAATCCTCCCGATAATACCGATAAGGGATTAAACG
>JBAXUR010000014.1:0-43734 GCA_037129595.1 Methylococcaceae bacterium
AATATTTTATTAATACTACTGAATAGACGCTTTGAGTAGAGATCAGGGTGTCTGACGTTTTACCCTGCCTGACACAACAGCTAACCATGCCTAACGCGAGCTTTTTGACTAACGGTAAATACCAAACGTTTGGGGCGGGGTTGCAAACCCCGCCCCGCGCTCGTATTTTGGTAGGATAATGTAATTTTGCAAGACCTGCCCAGCATGGCTTAATGCGCAATACCGCCTTCCTGCCAAAAGCGTGGCCCCATGGTTTGATAACCTCTGGGGATCATTTGCTCATTGCCAAAAATCCTCGGTAACAGCTCCGGCATTACTGACCATACCATAGCAACCAAGACAATACCGGCAAAAATTCGCTGGACAAGATATTTGCTGTTTACGCCATTAGGCGGTTGCTTGTCATTGTTATATAGCCCGATCATCAGCCCGATAACAATAGTCATCATCACTTGACTTAACGGCATTACGATCACGCCATCCACCAATGAATAACTGGCGTTGGCAACCAACGTAAAAAATAAAGCCACGGCAACATCGGGATTGTCTATGGTTTGCAGGGACACTGCATTAAACCGTTTTAGCCAACAAAATACCCCGTAACCGGTCAGTGTTAGCATCAGCACGGTAGCCGGCCAGCCCCATTCGGCGGCTAATTGCAACACACTGTTATGGGGATGCGCGGCAAGATCATTGGGATACCAGGCATAGTGCATCGGGCCGACACCAAGCCACGGATGGGCTTGTATCATTGACAGTGCTTGTTTCCATAAACCTATGCGATCGCTGGTCGAGTCCCTGAATACCGTTTGGGTCAAAATCCCACCCACCAAGAAAGACGGCAAAAGATAAAACAGCACTCCATAACCAATAAGTCCGGAGATAAAACCGGTTAATTGCAATCGCAATAAAGGTCTGGCAAGTTGCCGGTAACACCCAGCCGTTACCAGCATGGCAAGTAGCCATGCCAACAAAACGCCGCGACCGGCTGAGGCAAACAACAGCACCCACCAGCACGTCAGGATGATAAATAACCAGCGGCGAATAGCGGTTCTTTTAATCGTACATCCCAGCAATGGCAAGCACAACAAAGACAATGTCAATAACTGATATTGATTAAAAAACCGCACATTGGAAAAACCAAAAAAAGGCTCTGGCCAGCATAAAGGGATACTTTCCAGAAATGACGCCAAATAGCCGGTATAAAAACCGACCATATAAAACACCGCACCGATCCAAATGGCGAAAACCAAGCTTTTAAGTAATATCAGGCGATATTCGCGCCATAAAACGGCCGTCAACTGGCAAACACAAAACAGACCGGAAAATACGCTAATTTCCAACACAGCATGGCGGGGTGAAGCAGATAACAATGTTGATAGTCCTGCAAACGCAAGTAACAGGTAAGCGGCATAGCGTGATTGAGAATTCCATAACGGACAGGCAAACGCAGTGCTCAGACCACCCAGTACCACCCAGAGTAAAGCGGTACTGATGAGTAGTAATTCAAGCACCCGTTTGTCATCATGACTGGGCAAGTTGGGTAACAAACCATAGTTCAGTGACAGCGTAACCAGTAATAACACAATACCTATTGCCAACAACTGGATGATACGAGTCATTATCGGATGCCTGATAGTTGCGGTACAGCGTTGCTCAAAGTCTGACTCCAATGACAGATACAAAAAACCATCCAACCCCGTGGAGGATTGGATGGTTTATGTTATGTGTTCCGGTTGTTCGGGTAGGTTTGTTGAATTAGATAAAATCAATCGAGTCTGACCCCATTGATTCCGTCCAGCGTTCAGTGACGGGGATTGCAAACCGCGTCAAGCTCCGGTTTTAGGTTGATTATGATCTACAGTTGGATGGCATCCATTTGGCAATACCTGCAGCTGATGATGGTGAACAAGTCCAATTCACACCATTGGCTCCTTTTATGCCACTCCATATCATGGTTCCACCATCTAATGTAGTATTTCCTGTATTTCTCAATGCAACTGTAATCGTTACTGCTTCACCAACAGCAGCACCACCTCCTATTGTGACTGATTCAACGAAAGGAGAGTTAATATTCGCAGCTGTAGCATCTAATCCAGCCTCGGTATTGGTATTGCAAGAAGGTTCGTCTTGGGAAAGCAAGCACTCAGAAACTGAGGTTTTAGCTGCCGCTGCAAAACCAACAGCCTCTGTTACTTTTGCTCTAAGGGTATAATCCTGATAAGCCGGAATCGCCACCGCCGCCAAGATACCAATGATCGCGACCACGATCATGAGTTCGATCAACGTAAAACCTTGTTGTACTTTTTTTAGTGATATCGTATTCATTAGTCAATCCTCTTTAAATTAAAAAAATCACACTTCAAAATGAAAAGCAGTATTTATGCCAGCCATTTTTAGACCTCGTCTTTCTGGTTAACCATTGCGGCTTTTGGATTTTTTACTACTTTATGTTTAGCCTAAGTCGTTTGTTTTCTGGTTGGGCGTTGTGATAGCTATTGGAATATCCGAGGTATTTATTGTTTTCGCCCTGAACAGAATGCTATCGTAACAAAAAGTATTACTGAAATAAACAAAAAAGTCTAGTGTTATTAATGAGCTGGAATTGTCTGAGTACTAGGGAACTAAAACCCTAATTAGGGTTTTAGTTCCCTAGTTATTTTCCCACAGGTCGCTGTGGATTGATTTTTAAGGCTTGCAGCGTTTAGGCGCTTATTATGCGTTTAATTTTGCTGCTGTTTTGACACGGGCGTTATCGTTGAATATTATAATGGTAGCCCTTTATCTATTTGCCTCATGAGCCATCTATTTTACCTTCAAGTCCCGATAGAAGTTTTCATGCGATCTTACGGCTATCAAGATAGATTAGCTGAACACGGTCATCTAGAGTATAGCCCAGTAGATACAACTGTCCTTTGCTGTAAAACGCCCCACGCACCAAGTATTTTCGGCACGTCACCGGAAAAAGAAACGCACCCGGGAGCGCCAAGCCCCAGCTTGGCATTTAACCGGATTACGCCGAACTGGGGCTCAGCGTTCCCAGAGTCGTCCGCGTGGTGAATAAAAAATTACCACGCGGGACGGGGTTTGCAACCCCGTCCGAAACGTTTAAGGACTTTAATGGCTTTAAAACGTGAGTAACGGGGTTGCAAACCCCGTCACGCCTGTGTTGGATTTAAGCCGTTTGCTGTATGGAACACCCAGTATTTTTCAAAATCTGATACCGGCAACATCTCGGCTGTCTATCAAGATGCCTTTCTTAACTCGCCCATGCCATTGGGTTTTTTAACGATTTGAAGTTGGGCTTTAAAGCGTTTTTGTACGGCTTCAACATGGGAGATAACGCCGACGGTTTTTCCGTGGGTGTGCAAACTTTCCAGGGTGCTGATGACGGTATACAACGAGTCTGCATCCAAGTTGCCAAAGCCTTCATCAAGAAATAATGAATCCACAGAGCGTCCGTTATTGGCCAGCTCCGAAAGCCCCAGCGCCAAGGCCAGACTGACGACAAAACTTTCTCCACCGGATAAGGTCTTGGGTAAACGCCGGACATTAGCCTGATAAGTGTCTTCAACTTCCAGCGCCAATCCTTGCTCACTGGGTGCTTTTCGTAAATAATAACGTCCGCTGATTTTTTCCAGCAGGGCATTCGTTTGGGACAATAACTGGTCGGCAATGCGGCTCTGAACCCGACGACGAAAAGCCATGCCGCTTTCTTCCGCCAGCAAAGCCGCTTCGGTAAAATAGGGCAGGGCAGTTGCTTCTTGTTGCTGCAGTCGTAATCGTATGGCCTCGTAGTTTTGCCGCAGTTGGGTTTGGTCACTTAGTAGTCTTTCCAGATGTTGGACTTCCATGCTGGTTATCTCAACCTTCTCGGTAACGTGTTTGAGCTGTTCGTCTATGTCTGTTTTATTTAACGTGGCTTCCGGCAAGGCAAAATCAGCGTCTAACTGCGCACGACTTGCTTCAATTTCGAGGGTTTTAGCATCAATTTCCTGTTCCAGTTCCGCTTTCTGGCGCTCCAGTTCCGGCTTGCTTTCCATTAAGTCCAGTAGCTCGCTAATCTCCTGCAAGCTGGTAAATGAGGTGCTTGGTATTTTTTCCTCTAACGCTTTATGCAAGTCGATCATGTCGGTTTTTTGCTGAGCCAAAAACTGTTCTTTATCAGCAATCAGTTTTTGTTTTTCTATCAGCGCCAAATGCAAACCAATAACTTCTTCTTTTTGTAATTGGTGGGTATAAATTTCCAGTTGATTATTACAACGGGTTATTTCAGTTTGGCAGGCGGCCTGTTTTGCGGCCAGCGAGGTCAATTCTTCTGTCAGGTTTTTATGGCGAAAAGCGTAGCCATGGTAATCCTGCCGGCGGACGTTAAGCCGATCAAACAAGGCATCATCTTGGCCTTTACCCGGCATTTTTTCGCCCAAGAACGTCAATTGTTCAAGTACTTTATCGGCCAGTTGTTTGGCTTCTTGTCGGCTCTGAGCCAAGGTCGCTTCAAGGTCTAGCTGTTCTTGAGTCACGCCGGTGGTGTTGGAACCTTGTTGCGGGGTGTTGGTTTGTAATTGTTCGATAACGGCCAGGCTTGTTGCGATTGCCGCTTTTAATTTTTCGATGCTGACCTGTTTACTGCGATATTGGGTAGCAAAACTAATAATGTCTTTTAATTCAAGGGTTTCTTTTTTTATCAGCTCTTTCATCAAGCCTAATTTACTGATATCAAAATCATGGCTGACGATATTCAGGCGATTACACAGGGTTAACCACTGCTCTCTAATTTGCAGTAGTTGCGTTTGCGTGGCCTTATTTTTTTCTGATTGCTTGTGTGCCTCACTGATTTTAAGTTCAGTGTTAGTGGACTTTTCCTTTAACGCCCTTAATTTGGCTTTTTGATCGATCAACGCCTGTTTGGAATTACTGAGGGTGGGTGGATATTTAGCGTAAGGATGTTGTAAGGCACCACAAAATGGACAGGGTTTGCCATCAACAAGGTGAATCCTGTCCGGCGCCATTTTTTTTAATAAGGCTTCATTGATAAGCGCGGCTTCGAGTACGTTTTTAATATTTTCTTCGCGGTTTATTTCCAGCTTTAACTTGTCAAGGTCAAGGCTTAGTACCTCGGCATCATGATCCGGTTGCTCTTTACGTTTAAAAAAGGAGAAAAAACCTGAATCGCTGGTTAGTGCTTGATGTTTTTGCGCCAGATTGTAAAGTGTCTGAAAATCCTTGACGCGTTCTTGCTGTTCCAGTTTTAAGGCATCCATGTCATTCGTGGTATTACCCCGCGCCATGGCCTCAAGTTCTTTTTCGGCCGTTTCTATTTGATGTTTTAGTTCGGCCTGTTTATTATTTTCTTTGGCCAAGGTTGCCGTATTGTTTTTGAGTGACGCGTTGGCTTTTTTTGACTGTTTGGTAAAAAGTAACTGCTTTCGACTTAAGTCAGCGACCTCAGCGTTAAGTTTTTTTAATTGCCCAATTTCAGGGAAATCTGTCAGTAATACCGCATCAGGCGCGTGCTCTTCCAGCCAGGTTGATACGGTTGCAAGCACCGCGTTTTTTTCTGCGGATTGTGCCGCCAAAGATTGCCAGTGTGCGGTTTCCGACTGCCGGTTTAAGGCGTATTCGTTAACCTGTGTTCTGACGTTTTCCAGCAGGGGTTGTTGCTCGGTAAAAGAGCGCTGCGCCAGGTTGTCTGGCACCGCTTGATCGCCCAACTGGTCTTTTAATTGGCTAAGTTCGTTCTGAAAATCATCCAGGCTTACTTTGCCCTGCCGAATAACGTGACTTTTATCTTTAAGTGTTTCGATGTCGTTCTTAAAGATTAATGCGTCTTGAGCGCCGTCAATTTGGTCTAACAGGTCTTGCGTGTTTTTGACGTGTTCTTGGGCTTTTTTCCGGTTTTTTTCTTGCTCAATAATCTGCTTTTTTATCGCGGTTACTTCTGTTAGCCAGGCTTGCTGTTGCGTTAAGGTGTTTTGTTCATCCTGCAATTCGGATAATTGTTCTTTAAAATCGTTTAAATCCTGCTCGCAGGCTTCCTGTTTTTCAGGTTCCATTAACTGGATAGCGGCTAAATTTTGTTTTAAAAGTTCCAGTTCCCGTTGTGCATTTTCAGCGTTGGCAAGCGTCTCTTTTTTATAATCTTCGTAAATATCGGTACTGATTATTTTTTCGAGTATGTCCATGCGCTCAGTGTCCAGCGCATTTAAAAAAGCGGCAAAATCTCCCTGCGCCAACATAATGGAACGGGTGAAATTACGAAAATTCATCCCGGTAATTTCGGTCATTCGTGCGCAGACATCATACGGTGTAGTGGCTAACACTTCGCCATCGCTCAGGCGGATTAAGTGCATTTCCGGCGACGTTAATTCACTCTCTGGATGATCGCCTTCACGTTTAACCTGCCAACTGGATTGGTATTTTTCACCGCTCAGAGAAAACTCGATTTTTGCAAAACATTCCGCTGTGTGTTGGGTCATCACATAATTGGCTGGTCGATCAAAACGGAACGTTTCGCCATATAAACCCAAGGTAATGACATCCAAAATACTGGATTTGCCTGACCCGTTCGGCCCCGTAATAGCAAAAACCCCCGTATCAGAAAAGGGGGGTTGTTCAAAATTAACCCGACTCTCGCCTTCCAGTGAATTGATGTTTTTAAAATGGATATTGAGAATCTTCATAAGCTTTTATTTTATATGCTTTTATTAAGCAATGCCGCGCCATGGGATAAGCGCCTTGGTACACAGGGTTAATGTGTTTAAATAGCGTTACATGATACACGATGAGGCTGTTTGAGAAAACCGCCAAACAAAAAAGTCATTTTGATTTCGTTAATGAACAAAAACAGGATGAGCTATAAAGTAGATCGCTCTATGTGAATCCAATTGGGTAAATAAAAAAATACTGATAAACACAAATCTAATAAACAACTTAAAACGCCCAAGCCGTCATCCCGGCATGGACTGCCGAGATTCAGAGTACAAGGATGTACTCATTGATATTACATTGTATCCAATAAAATCGAGTATAAAAATCAGCGAGTGGATGTATTACGAATGCCATCCATGGCGACTGGATTCCGGCAGTCCATGCCGGAATGACGGCTTAACGGTGGGTAGCGTCACTGAGGCGGGGGAGCGATAGACTGAGTGTTTATTTTTTTGTGAGTTGCCTTAGCCATGTGATGCGCTTCAGGTGTCATTGTTTTTTTTCATCAGCAGCCAACATTTTTTCTTTAATCACCGCTTTATTCCACAAGCCGTTGCTTGAAAAACACGCCCAACCCCATTTTAGCCAGTTGAGTAAAGACACAGCCAGCCATAGTGCCCAAGCCAGCATTAAGAGTCGATAGGCCATTAAGGGTACGGAAACCACCGTTGCTGTCGGTAAGGTCGATAAACTTCTGTCTTGGTACCAATTTAACAAAAAGGCCGAGGACTGGTTGCCGGTAATCTGCATATCGGGAGAGCTCAACAGACCTTGGGCAACGGCAGCAAATAAAGTGCCCAGTGCCAATACGGTTATGCCGCCGATAAAAATTTGCAGGGCATTAAAATAACGCCAATTGGCTGCGGACTGGTTCGCACGCCAACCTAAGCCCATTAACCAAGCAATAACAAGGCTTGCCGCTGGCATCGGTAGTTGGCTTAAGCCCACCAGTAATAAAAACCAGTGCCGACTTTTTAACGGCGTCAGAGGGATTTTACCCAGACCTAACGACAGGATAAAAATAACCACCAACACGCCCCAAAATAAAACGGCCGGCCCCATTCTTGGCCCCATCACGAATAATACCCAGCGATCCTCACCCAGACTGATACTCAGGTTGGTATTGACGCTGTCCAGGCCCAAATCCAGCAACGGTGTTGTTATGGCGGCCTTGATAGCCTTGGCTTCCTGCCAGTTTATCAAGAGGTCCTGTTTGCCGGGATTGACCGGTAAGGTCAGCTTTCTGCCTTGTTGCCGGATGGGCTGTGTTTGTCCATCAATAGACACCGATTGCAGCACGGCTTGGTCAGGCAAGGTCAGTGTATGTTGCGACCCCTGAGAGCTGCGCAGGCTGATTTTTAATTCGGCATCCTGCGTGCGCTGCCCGGGTTTAATGCTCAAACTGCTGCTGTCAATGGTTAAAGTTTGCCCTTCTACCGCTTGCGGCCGGGTTATTTGTAGCGTTACTTTTTCGCCCGGCCAGGGATGCCATTCAGGTAGCCACTGCCCTTCATTATTTAAATGAATCATGGCGATACCTGTTGGTTCACTATGCCAGACAGGGCTGATATTGGCTGTCCATACTTCGATCCATTGCGCCGTTTCCGGTGCCGTTAATTCTATTTTTTCCGCTTTTTCCAGCGTCGATTCCCATTGCATACTGCTTTGTTGTGCAGCCATATTGACTTCAACGGCATTATCTTTAACGCGAATATCCGGGCTGGTAACCGATTCGCCCGGTAACAATGGAACGGTTAAAAACAGGGCAGAATCGGCAGGAGAGATTCGAATAATCCGGGTGATAACGTGCCAATCCAAGCCTAGAGACAACTGTCGCTCGACGCGAACAAACGGCGGCAAAACATTGGGTTCTGCTACCTGTTTGGATTTATCTTGGGGCGATTGTTGTAGGCGGCTAAATTGTAATTGGTCGTCTGACCAGCCGTTTTCATGTAAACCCACCACGTTCCAACCCGATTCTTCGATGCTGACGCGGTTCGGTTTTAACGGTAAAGGCAGCGTGAATTTACTCAGTAAAGGCGTTAAACCTTTAAGAATAATCTGGTGTTCGCCTTTGGCCAGATTGATCCATAAGGTAGTGTTGTTACGATACAATGCTTGGGCGGCTTTACCATTATCCAGTACCTGATTGGGAAACCATTGATTATATTCCGAGGGCAACGGCAGGGTAACGGACTCTTGGGCATCAATTTGCAGCCTGATTTCAATGGTTTTATCGGTAATCGTCATGTTCATTTGCTGAATTTGCGCGCAACCTGGCAAACAATCGGGAATCTCCACTTCCTGCAGTCGGGTTTTTAATTCAGTTAATAAGGTTTCGCTTGGGTAGTCGGCATAGGTTTTTGGCGAAGGAATGGACAACAGCGGAAGCAATAAAAACCACAACAATAAGAAGGATGTCTTATTGCCAAGTCCTAACTTGAGAGCAAGATCAGGCCTGAATTTTTCGGCCACACCCAGCATCAATAATGCCAGTAATGTCATCAAAACTACGCGCAGGAAATTCAGTAACATCGTCATCCCGGGTGATAAATACCATAAGTCCAGTGGTTGTCCGGAATCAACTGAACCGTTCCATGATAAATAAACCGTGTTCCACTGCCATTGCGGCAAGCCGGGGCCGGTTTGGACTTTGGCGTTAGGATCGATGCGCTCAACGTTAGTCGCGCTAATGCCAGAGTAAGCCGCTAATGCTGGTTGCTCGGGCATGGAGCTACTGGACATAGCTTTGCTACGTGTGCTTTTTGCCACTTCTCCGAGTGGTTGCTGTGTGGCATCCATAGCTTCCATTGGCATTGACATCGGGATAGGGTTCTGAACCCCGCCGATCACCTCGGGGTATTCCAACTGCGGATAAATGCCCATGCGCACTTGAGATACCATAAAAGGTACGGCAATCACCACCAATGCCAGCCAGCAGCCATTACGATACCCGCGTATCAATTTATAAAACCTGCCTTGCGGCAACACGCTCAGCAAGGCTGTTGCCGCCAGAATATTCAGCCAAACATAATGCGGTGCGCCGGGTTCGTGCCAGATGATAACCAGCGTTACCAAGGCAAGTGTCCCCCAATAGTGATTCCAGAGTCGCCCTGTTGCAAGAGCAGTAATCAGTACCAGAAATAAATCCAACAGCGTCCAGCGGGAAATCCAGCTATCCGGTACGTTATCTACACCCTTGGCCGCCAATAAGCGCCAACCGGGTGGCAGGTTAAGCTCGGCTTTTACGGCATTAAAATTTTGCTCCCAACCGATGGCGCTCAGGGTGTCAATGTCGCCTGTTATGCGGCTATCGGCATCAAGCATTATCAGGCCTTTTCTTACCTCCACGCCCTGCTTTTGTGTTCCTGCCTGCCAAGTAATCAGTTGGTTGTTGCCATCCAGGGTTACTTTACCTAATTGCGTAGCCGGTAAGGCGTTAAGTCGCCAGCCGTTGGTCATTTTGCCGTTAATACGGTCATTAACGGTATAACCCTTACCATCAAAATCCAGCCATAATTTTCTGGTTATTGAGAGCTGATTGGGTGCAGGTTCCGGATCGCCGCGTCGTATCACTTTAAAACCCATCGACTGCCCCTGATTGATTTTATAGGCAGGTAAGGATTTCCAGTCTTCAGGTAAATTGGTTTGACTGGCATCAATGGCGGACAACTGTTCAATTTCTACGATGCGTAATTCCGGACGTGCTTCAAAAGCCCAAATTTCAGATTCCGGCCAAGTCTTTTCATTCTCAAGCTCCAACTTGGGAATGAGAGGGCTTGGAAACCCGATGGTAGCGGCTTCCTTGGTAAGTCTGGACACTATTTCAAGCTGCCATCGACCGGGACGTACCTGCACGATGAGTTGCCCGTCAGGTTCAAGTCGGGCGGGTAAAGGGCTTTGCAATTGTAGCGGGACAAATCCGTTCAGTAGTGGAAAGGCCAGTTTAATTTCTCGCTGTTCACCCGAAACATCCAGCTCCAAATGGGTTAAAACCTGCAAGGGTACTTCATCAATAATTTTTCGAAAGACCTGGATATCAAGATTATTTTGCCTGTTTTCAGGCTTGTCCAGATTGCTATCACCGGTCTTTAACCAGAGTTGCCCGTCTTTGATGGAAGGTGCCGGTATTTCCAGTCCATTGGCCGTCAGATTAATCAATCCGGTATCATCGGGTATCGTGATTTGGTCTGGAATAATATCCCATAGAAACTCACCCTTGATTTGATAGCTTGCCAGATGCTCCAGACCGGCAGCCAGTTTAATCGAAGGAATGCCGTTTTTATCCATAACCAAGGCGGGTTTGCCATTAACAGTAACATTAAGCGGCCAAAACTTTTTATCGCCCGGCAAGCTGACCCAACTGTCTTTGTAGACTTGCCAGTTTATCGAAAAAACACCTTTTGCCAACGATAAATCCAGCGTTAATTGCGTCGGCCAACTACAGCGTTTTTGTTCATAACTGTTGTACAAAAAGGGACAAGCAAGTTCTGGGTTATCCTGTAATACCCAGCTTATCCAGGGTTTAAGGGGGTCAGGTACTTGTTCCCTGGTTAAGGGTTTGGCTTGCGTGAATGAAGCAAACAATAAGGTGCCAAGTAATAACAAGCCGGTTAAGCGATGCATAGTGCGCTCCTGATGATTTATAGGGAATCCCTATTTGATAAATAGCATGAACGTTGTGGGTTTTGATTATAGAACACGGATAACACTGATTTATACAGATTTTAACGGATTTTATTTTTAGTTGAGAATACGTTAAGCATAGGTAATATTTTTATGAGATTAAAAACTTCTATTATCCGTGTTTATCAGTCAAATCCGTGTCAGTTGTGTACTATTGTTTAACGCCGGTGTAGGCCGGAATAAGGCTTTTCGAGCGCAAGCGAGAATAAGCGTTTCCGGCATTTTGTACGAGAGTGAGTGCCGGAAACGCCACCACTCTCTACGCTTGGGTGGTTTTATTCCGGCCTACGCCTGTACTGTTTAGCTGGGTAGGTGCGCATCGCGCACCACAACTATGGCAGAGAAATAAACCCAATAGGCTACGGGTAGAAAAACAATAAAAAAACCGTTTAGTTGATGCTGTTTTAGGTGCGCGATTCGCACACTACCGCTCCGGCGTGGGAATGTCGCAGTGACGCTGGAGCGTTGCCGGATAAATTCCCACGCCGGAGCCGTGGGAACTAGGCGGAAAAAATTTCTATTATCTGTGATTATCAGTCAAATCGGTGTGCTATTGTTTAAGGCAGCATTAATAGATCGTGTACTTTAGAATCCAGTTGTTCCGGCGTTTCATTACTGGCGAAAGCGGTAACGGTTGAACCATCCCGAGCTATCAGATATTTATAAAAATTCCATTCGGGCGCTTGGCCAGTGACTTGAAGTAATTGTTTAAAAAAAGTATTGGCCTCTGTGCCTGAAACGACACTTTTTTCCACCATTGGAAACGTTACACCGTAATTGATATAACAAACTTTGGCGGTTTTTTCCGACTCATCGAACTCCTGATTGAAATCATTGGAAGGGAAGCCGACAATAACCAGGCCTTGGTCTTTATATTTTTGATACAGTGCTTCAAGACCTTTAAATTGTGGGGTGTAGCCGCAATTACTGGCGGTATTGACGGCGAGAATGACCTTGCCTTGAAATGCCTTGCAAAAATCAAGCGCTTCGTTTGATCTTAATTTGTTCGCTTTATAATTCAGCAAAGATGAACAAGGTTCTGCCCCGACGGCTGAAATTGAAAATAACAGCATGCCAGCCAGTAAAATTAGAATTTTCATGAGTGTACCTTTTGATTGGTGGGTTAACAGTAAACTTACCCGTTCTGGGTAAAAGTCAACCTACCATTACGTAATGATTCAGTCCCCCTCTTTAACAAAGAGGGGTTAGGGGAGATTTTATTAGATAAATCCCCCTCGCTATGCTCTCCCCCTTTTTCAAAGGGGGAGAGCATAGCGAGGGGGATTGAATACTTACGCCATTACTGTTCAACCCACGGAAACCTCTAATCCTCAGGTTTCGCTGTTTTAAAACGGGCAGATGCCGCCAAGAGACCGACCACGAAGCAAGCCGTGCCGACCAAGGTAAAACGCAGATTCGGTTCTTCAATGGTAAAGTCGTCGGTAGCATAAAGCATGATAATGACGGCGACCGATCCCCACCCCAAAAAACGCAATACAGCTGCCATAATGACTTTATCGGGTGCTTCTGATTCGCTTGCGGGTGTATCCATTCGATAGGCCACAAAACCGCACACGAGGGCTGGTAAAATTCCCCAGCGCGTATGTTGTATGAAGCTTTCCAGAAAGTTGAAATTATCCCGGTGGTAGAACGTTAATTCGAGAATAAGCGCTGATACCGTGGTACTGACAACAAAGCCTATTACCATCATGGACATATAGAAGCCATAGTAGCGATCGGATTGCTCCCGTTGGTGTCTGATAGCGAATGCGCGTGAAATAAAGACGAGCGCTATTGGCAGGACATACATCGGAATGGCATAGGCGACCCACCGGAGCGTTGTGTAATTAAAATGCGCGAGCGGTTTATCGGGAAACAGGAACGCATTGTGTAGCGAAACCGAAATCTCTCGACCCAACATGACGCCGATGGCGGTGACAGCTGTGAAAAGAAGAACATATTTATAGGTATGTTTCAGGCGGGATTCATGAACGTTGCCGCCGAGCTGCTTTACGGTTACCCATATATCCTTTTCGCTGGCGCTCCCAAATACGACCAGAGAGGCAAGCAAGCGACAGAGTAGACCGGTGAGGTTATCCAGTTCCTTGATTAGTTTGATGGTCTTGGTATAGTGTGGTTCCGCTTCTTTCCAGACGGTCACTTTTTCCGACATCTCATTGTAGGAGATACAGATTTCCCCCCATTTTAGGGACGGTTCGTTGAATAAACGACGAAAGGATGATTGGTTGGCGTAGCTCTGCATCTGGTCAAAAAGAAGGCAATTATGAGCCCATTTATACTCGACCGTGGCGCTGGATTTTTCAAAATCCCCAGGGTCGATGCTCGCCACCAGCAAGCGATTGGCGATTTGTGTTTTTAAGCTATCGTCGACCGCTGACAATCTGGAAGTAATGAGAGCGTTATAGACCTCCACCGCCTTGGTTGGAATTGCGAACGCGTCATGGATGCTGTCTCTTAAAATAAGTAAAGGGTTAAACTTGCTTTCCCAAGCGATAAAAAACAGTAACAGTCCGGCGGCAATCAAAGGCATGATTGTATCTCCGTCCAAGCCATTGAATAGGTTGACTAGTTCTCCAGATCTAAGGTTCTTCACGATGAGCGTTACCAGCGGCTCCAAGGGCAGCCATCGCCACGTCAGTAAGCAGAAAAATGCTGCCATAAATGAGCAGTACGATGCTATGCCTATCCAGTAGGTGCTTCTGCGGACAAAGTATTGGGGGAGTGTCGGTTCCGCACCTAACTGAATTCGGCGTTTTTGGAAGGACTGATAGGCGAGGAAGAAGGCGATTCCAGTTCCAAGAAACTGTATCGCAAAGTTGATCAAGAGTTCGGCAGTCATTGTGAGGCGGTTCCTACGTATTTTTCACAAAATTTCAAGTTTAGGAGAAATGTCACGTTCTGCCTGCTTATAAGCGCACTCGGTAAACAATTCCGGTTGTTTTTACGCCCGTTTTTCAGGCCTGGATAGTGTGATACGGGGTATTTTTTTCTTCCCCGGCTTTAAACCATTAATGAAAATTTGTTCCATTGGTACCTGATAAGGTAACTCGTAATAAATAACCCCCCCACCCAATTCCGTTAAGTTAAGCTTAGAATCTGGAGTAAAACCGCTTTAGCTGTTTTTACAGGCAATAGCTGAAGCGATTGCACTCCAGTTTTTTAAACAACTTACGATTAAGTTAGCGACATTGCCTCACCGCCCTATCGTTCCACGCTCAGGCGTCGGAACTAGGCTGATTCTGGTGGTTATTCTCTGCGTACTGCCTAAAAAATCGTATAGGCTAAAAGCTGTCCGGTGATTGTGAAGAAGCAGGAGATGGCATTAAAAATCACGCGGAAGATGCATGCAACACTGCGTACGACTCCAAAAGCTTACTCGCAAACGTCCAAAACGTTCCGAACACATCTTCGAGGTAAATTATAGCAGAAAACGACAGATTGATAATGGTCTGTGATTACCCTTTTTTGCTCCCAACCTCACCACCAGTGCACTCTGTCATGATGGCTGCCCCCACTTAAGTCGGGATATTTTTTTGTAGGGTTAGGCTATACGCCTAACCTTTAATGCCATGATGTTAGCTGGGGGACAGGCAGCAAGGCTTAAC
Organism: Methylococcaceae bacterium; assembly: GCA_037129595.1. Classification (GTDB taxonomy): domain Bacteria; phylum Pseudomonadota; class Gammaproteobacteria; order Methylococcales; family Methylomonadaceae; genus Methylobacter_C. The sequence continues at coordinate 15,024 of JBAXUR010000014.1, forward strand.
TTTAAACTGTCCCGCCTTACGTGGGGAGCCTACATTATCGACTATCAACTCGCACGGGACAAATCTGGACGATTTTATAAACCCTCCAGCAAACAAGTCAAAAAATGACAGCTTATTTTAAGGGGCAGCAAACAACGGTTCTGTAACCTGTTAAAATATGCCACCTTATAATTAGAGCGTCTAAAACTTATTATCATTAGTTTACGGGTCATTTATGACACTGTTATGACTTATTTTCATTAACCTTTTAATGCTGTAGTTTTATGAACGTAATTCATGGGATCTGGCTTCCCAAAGAGATACAAGATGTCATGCAATCGGGTGATTTTTATCTGTGGGTTGAAAGTGACGAGGCTCAAAGTACAGCAAGCATAATGTTGTATCCGCAATACTTGCAGGAAAAGCGTTGTTTAGACTTTTTACAAAATGACTTGGTACTTGGTTCGTTGGCTACAAGGCAGGTAATAGCCGTATCGGTAGTGATTTTTTGTTTTGGTATTACTTTAGTCAATCGTTAAAACAAATTCTGGCCAAAGATCACTTTCATGAGCTGTTGCAGCAACAGTTTGGGGAGGCAATCTAGCAGAAAATTTTAATTAATCTGGCACAAGCGGCACGTATTTATACCAAACTCTGGCTGGGTATGGAAGGCGCTGAACCTGCTAGTGCATAGTTCAATTTGGATGAAGCCTTTGAGTTTTTAAAAGAAATCGCGTAAAAGCGAAGCGCCATACACCGAATAATTATCTCAATGCATTCTCATTTAACAGCTTTTTTTTAAAAACCATCCAGCCCGCCATCATTTGAAGTTACGTAACTATTCAGTCCCTCCTCTTTATAAAAACGGGGGTTAGTGGAGATTTTATTAGATAAATCCACCTCTATCCCCTCTTTTTAAGGGGGGAGGTGAATACTTACGAAGCAACCCGTCCGTCTATTAATTGTATGTTGATTCATAATTCACTATCATAACGGCCTGAATAGCCCACTTTGTTGCTCAATAATATTTGGAGATAAGATGAAATTAATAACAGCTATCATTAAACCGTTCAAAATGGATGATGTGAGAGAAGCGTTATCTGATATAGGCGTTGCTGGCGTTACTGCAACGGAAGTAAAAGGTTTTGGTCGTCAGAAAGGTCATACCGAGCTTTATCGGGGCGCTGAATATGTGGTCGATTTTTTGCCAAAAGTTAAGCTGGAAATTGCTGTTGCTGATGATATGGTAGAAAAAGCGGTTAGCACCATCGTTAAAGCGGCCAATACCGGAAAGATTGGGGATGGCAAGATTTTTGTTTCTAATTTGGAGGAAGTGATTCGTATTAGAACAGGTGAAACCGGCGAGGATGCAATTTAGAAAGATGGCGTTTATTACAACTAAAAAGTTAATTTCAGGCTTATTGCTACTTCCCGAAATAGCTAATGCAAATCAATTAAATCAAGCCAATACGGCTTGGGTTTTAACATCTACTGCGCTGGTTTTGTTTATGACTATTCCTGGCCTGTCATTATTTTATGCCGGGTTGGTCAGAAGCAAAAACGTTTTATCTGTGTTAATGCAGTGCTTTGCCATTACCTGCATGGTTTCCATTCTTTGGCTTGCAGGTGTCTACAGTTTTATTTATTCGGATGGCGGGGAGTTACAGCAATTTATCGGCGGTGCATCCAAAGTTTTTCTGCCTGATATCAGCACGGCTGCAATGACGGGTGATATTCCGGAAACAGTTTATTTTATGTTTCAAATGACTTTTGCCATCATTACCCCTGCCTTAATTGTGGGCGCTTTTGCCGAGCGGATGAAATTTTCAGCTATGCTATGGTTTAGTTGTTTATGGTTGATTATTGTTTATTTACCTATCTGTCACTGGATATGGGGCGGTGGTTGGTTGGCTGGTTTGGGCGTGATGGATTTTGCCGGTGGCATTGTTATTCATGTTAATGCCGGGGTTGCCGCGTTAGTCGCGGCCTTAATTTTGGGTAAAAGAAAGGGTTTTCCAAACACTGCCATGCCACCTCATAATATGACTATGGTGGTCACGGGGGCTGGTATGTTGTGGGTTGGCTGGTTTGGTTTTAATGCCGGCAGTGCCTTAACAGCAGATGGGCGGGCTGGAATGGCTATGTTGGTGACTCATATTGGCGCCGCTTCCGGGGCTTTAACTTGGATGTTTATTGAATGGAAGCGTTTTGGTAAACCCAGTGTGTTAGGTATCGTTACCGGTATGGTGGCGGGCTTGGGTACCATTACTCCGGCATCCGGTTTTGTTGGGCCTGCGGGTGCCTTGGTGATTGGCATTACTGCCGGTTTTGTATGTTTTTATGCCACTCAATATATTAAGCGTAAGTTAAAGATAGATGACTCTTTGGACGTTTTTCCTGTTCATGGCGTAGGTGGCATTGCAGGCTCATTATTGACCGGTGTTTTTGCTGCCGGCAGTTTGGGTGGACTGGGATTGCCTGAAGGCGTTTCTATTATGGATCAGGTCAGTATTCAGGCGGTCGGCGTTGCTGTTACGGCTTCTTGGAGTGCCGTGTTTAGTTTTTTAATTCTGAAACTACTCGATAAATGGATCGGTCTGCGGGTCACTCCTGATGAAGAGGTACAAGGACTTGACACCGTTTTGCATGAGGAAACCGGCTATCTTGATTTATAATTCTTGATAACAAGTTTGTTCAGGAGAAAAAAGGCGGCTTTCGAAGTCGCCTTTTTTGTTTAACACATGATAACAGGTAACACCAACACCAATTAAAATACGGGGACCTTATGGAAACTCTAAACATATTATCTAAAATTAAAAAGCCGTTTGTTATAGTGGGCAGTGTTTTAATGGTGTATGTGGTAACCAGTGTTTATGTTGTGCCGGCACTGCTAAAGTGGAAAATACCTGAAATTATCCAGCAGGAAACCGGACGAAAAGCATTAATTTCAGAAATACAGGTTCAACCCTTTCCACTTGCTATCAGGTTACAGGGGGTTGAGGTTCAGGAGCATAACGGTCAGCCGTTTGCAGCGTTTGATGATTTTTATATTAAATTAGGGTTGCTTCGATCAATAAAACAGTTGGCGTTGGTTTTTGATGAGGTTTTACTTAGCAAGTCTTATGTTCATATCGCCAGACAAAAAAATGGAACCTTTAATTTTCAGGATCTGCTTAAGGACAAAAAGGATGATAATAAACAGCAAGGGCAACCATTCCCTGTCAATATCGTAAAATTAACCTTAACAGAAGGTAATCTGGTTTGGGAAGATGCTCGCTTTGACACGCCGGTCATAGAGGACATCAATCCAATAAATTTGGATATTGAAAACTTGACTACCCGAACTGATAAGCCTGCTCGTTTGGGGGTATCCCTGACGTTAAAGTCAGGAGGTTTTTTGGATTGGAAGGGCACCGCCAATCTAAAAACAGGCTCTTCAGAAGGGCATATCAAGTTTGACCAGGTAACGCTGGAAACTATTATGGCGCTGGCTTTACCTGATAACAGGCTCTTTAATTTAAAAGGTTATGAATTACTTGATGCTGATTATAACGCCAGTTATACTAAAAATGGCGTACAGTTTACCGTTAATAAAGGGTCGTTTGAAATTCATGATTTTGAATTTTTAGAAAAAAACCAGAATAAGACCCTGATAAAAATGCCTGTTTTCTCTGTGCAAGGCATCGATTTTGATTTTGAGAAACGCGCTCTTTTGATTGCGTCCGTTTCAGCCAACGATGCTGATTTTCAGGTCGATTTAAATGCTCAAGGTGTCATTAACTACTCAGCCCTATTTCCCACAGCTAAAACTGCTACCAACAACCCCCCTAACGCCCCAGCCAACCCGGTCGAGCCCAACGAAGCGCCTTGGACAATCAAGGTCAACGCACTGGCATTATCTAATTTTGGGGTGGTATTTGAAGACCAGACCTTAAAAAAGCCGGTGGTTACGAACTTTAAACCGATCAATGTAAAGTTGACTGATTATAGTAGTGACTCAGGTGCTGTTGTGCCTTATGAACTAAGTGCTGGCATAAATAAAACCGGTTTGATCAAATTGGTCGGCGACGCCGTTATGCAGCCTTTTTCTGCAAATAGTGTTATTGATGTCAGTGGCATTGCCTTGGAAAATTTTGAGCCCTACATTAACCAATTTGCGCGACTGGATATTATTAATGGAAAGTTGGTGGTTGATGGCAATGTGGTTGTCGCTATTCCTGATAAAAATCAGCTGGATGTCAAGTTTAAAGGCAATTCTGCGATAACTGGATTATTAATCAGGGATCAACAGCCTAAAGATAAAGCCCCTAAAAAAGATTTGGCTAAAGTTCCGGTTTTTGTGGTGCGCGGTATTGATTTTAATCTGGCTAACCAGGAACTGGTACTGAACTCTATTTCGGCAAATAATGCCGAGTTTCAGGGATGGTTGAATCCCGACGGTGTCATTAATTACCTGGCCTTGTTGCCGACAGCTCAAACCGACAAAATAACGATTGATAAAACCACGGCAAATACCGTCAAGCCGCAAACAGCCACCTGGAAAATCAAAGTCAACGATATGGCTTTAACCAATCTGGGTCTAAATTTTGAAGACCAGACTCTAAAAAATCCTCTTACCATCAACCTTAAGCCCATCACGTTTAAGTTGAAAAACTACAGTAATAAAAACGGCGCAAAGTTGCCGGTTGAATTAACTGTTGGCATCAATAAAGCCGGTGTGATGGCACTTAAAGGCGATGCGGTTCTCGCCCCATTTTCTGCTCGGCTAAACCTTGATGCCAAAGCGATTGACCTTGAATCATTTCAACCTTATTTTGATAAACTGGTTCGGTTGGATGTCGTGGATGGAGATTTTCATATTGACGGTAAAGTATCCGTTGCCACATCAGAGCAGAATAAGCTGGATGTTAAATTTAAGGGCAATACCGGCGTTAGTCGTTTATTAACACGCGATCAAACGCTTCTTACCGACTTGGTAAAATGGGAAGATCTGGATTTAAAAGACCTGGATATTGACGTGTTGGCAAACCGTTATACCGCCGCCGCATTGGTTATTGATAAACCTTATGCGAGGGTAACTATCAAAAAAGACAAGACTGTTAATTTTAGTGATATGGTTATCAGTGATATAAGCAAGCCTCAGCCACTCGCTAAAACAACACCTAATAAACAAACTGATAGTAACAAGCCCTATTTTAAATTAGGTAAAATTCAGGTGACCGATGGTTCTTCTGATTTTTCTGATTTGTCTTTAATTATGCCCTTTGCAGCGCAAATTAAAAATCTGGATGGGGGGGCAAGCGGTATTTCCTCTGCTAAAAACTCAATCATTACGGTTGTTTTAAAGGGTAATGCCTATGACTTGGCACCGGTCAATATCAAGGGTGAGATGAGTCCTTATTTTGGTAGCAGTCAGGTGGACATGAACTTTAACGGGTTGCCGATGCCCCTGGTATCCCCTTATATGGTGGAATTTGCAGGCTATAAAGTTGAAAAAGGCAAGATGACGCTGAGCTTAAAGTATACTATCGTCAACAGTCAATTGACGGCGACCAATAATATATTGATTGATCAGTTCGAGTTGGGGGATAAAGTTGACAATCCGAAGGCAGTTTCTTTGCCTATTAAATTGGCTGTCGCATTACTGAAAGATTCGAATGGTAGAATAAAAATAGAGGTGCCCATTACCGGCAGTTTGGATGATCCTCAGTTTAGTGTGGGCGCTATTGTTACCGATGCGTTGATGAATGCACTTAAAAAGGTGGTAACCTCGCCTTTTCTGGCATTGGGTTCACTGTTAGGCAGTGAAAAAGACATGAGCCTGATTAGTTTTCCGGCCGGGTATTCGGCGTTGAGTACGCAACAACAAGAAAAACTGGACGCTTTGTCCAAGGCTCTAAAAGAGCGGCCTATTTTAAAACTGGATATCAAAGGCGCTTCTTTTCAGGAACAGGATTGGCCGATTATTAGAGAAGATGCTTTATATGAACAACTTAAAATACGACGTGCCGCCGAGATTAATAAAGACGCTGTTAAAAAAATACGTGCGCAATATGTTTTGCTTTCAGATAGTGAGTACAAACGATTATTAGCCGAAATGTTTATGGAAAAATTTCCGTTGTTGTCTGAAAAATCTTTTTTAGGAACGCCAAAATTGATGAATCCCGCAGCCGGTGATTTTTATGAGGTCGCTAAACAGAAGCTTTTTACCATTATTAAACCGGAACAGGATCGGCTTAAAGTATTGGCCTCTGCCAGAGCGCAAATTATTGCCAATTATGTCGTTCAGAAGGGCGGTGTGCCGAGCGAAAGAGTCTATATTTTGGATGCCGTAGTTGATCCTGAAAGGAATAATAAAGAAATTGTCAGTGCTTTGTCGCTGAATGCCGGTGATTAAAAAATCATCAATAATATAGAGCCCTGATTTAATTAAGTACGTAGGGCGTGCCGTGCGCGCCTTAATTTTTAAGGCGCGCACGGCACGCTCTACAGAAAATAATGTCGCTTAATCAACGAAGGTCTCTATACCTTGCTCACATCAATACAGATCCCCTGATTGATGAAGCACTTAATCAGTGGATATAATGATGACTTATCAGTCTTTGCTAACAACATTACAGGAAAGGAACAAGCTTTCAGCGTCGGAATTAAAAAAAGTAAAGCAAGTTAAAAAAACCTCGGTAGCAGAAAGTTTGCCACTGTTGCTGGTTAAGTTGGGCTTGTGTTCTGAGCTTGATGTAGCGGATGCCTTTGTTGAATCGGGTCATTTTGAGAAAGTGACCTCAGATCAGTACCCGTTGGAAATGCAGTTGCCCGAAACGGTGTCCTTGCGTTTTTTAAAAAACTGTCATGTCATTGGCTTAAGTCATACTGACAATGACATTACGGTTGCGATGATGGACCCCGAGGATCAGTCCAATATTGACGCACTTAGATTGGCGACAGGAAAATCTGTGATTCCTAAAGTGGGGTTATTGTCTGAAATTGATGCGGCACTGGATGTTCAGTATGGCGAAGACCGGTCAAAAATGGATAAGCTGCTTGACGATTTGGCTATTGATGATTTGGGCGAAGAAGATTTAGAGCATTTAAAAGATTTGGCCAGTGAGGCGCCGGTCATCAAAATGGTTAATTTAATTATGCAGCGGGCGATTGAGACCAAGGCCTCAGACATACATATTGAGCCCTTTGAGCAAACCTTAAAAGTCAGGTTGCGTGTGGACGGAGTTTTGCAGGAAATTGATGCCCCCAATGTAAAGTCAACGGCTGCCGTAATTTCGCGCATCAAAATTATGGCTAAACTGAATATTGCCGAACGGCGCTTGCCTCAGGATGGTCGAATCAAGGTGCAAATGCTGGGCAAAGAACTGGATTTACGGGTATCGAGCATACCGACCATGTACGGTGAAAGTGTGGTTATCCGCTTGCTGGATAAGGAAAATACGGTGCTGGATTTTGCCGGGTTGGGTTTTGCCGGGCGACATTTACAGCAGTTTATTGATGTGTTATCGCTGCCACATGGCATTATTCTCATTACCGGTCCGACCGGTAGCGGTAAATCAACCACGATGTATGCCGCATTAAAACAACTTAATACGCCTGAACGAAAAATAATTACGGTTGAAGATCCCGTAGAATATCAGATGGAAGGCGTTAATCAGATTCAGGCAAAACCGCAAATAGGTTTAACCTTTGCGTCAGCCCTGCGTTCTATTGTTCGGCAAGATCCTGATGTTATTATGATTGGTGAAATGCGTGACCTTGAAACCGCAAGAATTGCCGTGCAATCAGCCCTCACCGGGCATTTGGTGTTATCGACCCTACATACCAATGACGCGGCGGGTGGCGTCACGCGTTTGCTGGATATGGGGCTGGAGGAGTATTTACTCACCTCTACCGTCAATGGTATTTTAGCGCAACGGCTGGTTAGAAAATTGTGTCCGGTCTGTAAAGTAGGCGCTATCGCCGACCCTGAAATTGTCAAAGAGCTGCGCTTGCAACGTTTTGCACCCGAGGGTGATATTATTTTATACAAACCCGTCGGTTGTTCTGCCTGTGCGGGCATGGGTTACCGTGGACGTCTGGCCATTATTGAATTTTTGCCAATGACCGATCCGGTACGTAAATTAATTATGGCGCACGAAGAAGCCGGTGCCATTCAAAAACTCGCGGTTGCTGAAGGCATGCAAACGCTTTATGAAAATGGTCTGGTAAAGGCGATACAAGGAATTACTACATTGGAAGAAGTTATGCGGGTTACAACGGAAGCTTAAGATGCCTTTATTTACTTATAAAGCAATTAATAACCTGGGCGAAACGGAAGAAGGCATTAGAGACGCCGTTGACGAACAACATTTGATTGCAGTTTTACAGTCGGAAGGTTATATCCCGATTCGTGTTGCCCCAGCTAATAGTCGATCATTTATGGGTTTTGGCAAGGGTGGCAAGCAGTCCAAATTGACGCAGAAAGATATTGCCTTATTAACCGGCGAGTTGGCTACTTTGCTGGAATCAGGTTTGCCGTTGGATAAATCGTTGCTCGTGTTGATGGATCTGACTGAAGATAACGAACGCTTAAGTAAAATAATTGCCAGAGTATTGGAAAAAGTTAAGGGCGGCGCATCATTGGCTGATTCGCTGGAACAGCAGTCCGGTGTTTTTACCAAATTTTATTTAAACATGATTCGTGCCGGTGAAGCCGGTGGCGGTCTGGATGAGGTCTTGAAGCGGTTGTCTGATTATCTGGAACGCTCTCAGGAGTTAAAAGACACGGTCAGTACTGCATTAATTTATCCGGCCATATTACTGGTGATGTCTCTGGCCTCTTTATTTGTGATGCTGACTTTTGTGGTGCCGCAATTTACCGAAATGTTTGAAAGTGCCGGTAAAGCACTGCCTGTCTCAACCCAGATTGTGGTGGGCTTGGCAAACTGGTTACAAAGCTATTGGTGGGCATTACTGGGTGGTATTGTTTTTATGTCCAGTTATATGAAATTTCAGCTGGCCGACCCGATAAAAAAGAAGGTGTGGGATGGTCGATTTCTGAAGTTGCCATTGGCAGGTAATATTATCACCAACAAAGAAACCGCCAATATCAGTCGCACCCTTGGGACTTTGCTGGGTAACGGCGTTTCAATATTGTCGGCCATGATTATTGTGCGGGAAACAGTCGATAATCTGGTTATGGCGGCCGCTATTGCGGATGCTGAAGAGCAGTTAAAACAAGGTAAACATTTATCGGATGCGTTGTTGGAAAAGCGCATATTCCCTAAAATGGCGATGCAAATGATTAAAATGGGCGAAGAAACGGGACGCCTGGAAGAAATGCTGCTACGCGTGGCAACTATTTATGACAAACAGCTGAGAGTGGCTATACAACGAATGCTGGCTTTTCTTGAGCCAGTATTGATAATTAGCTTGGGATTGATGATTGCAGGTATCATCGTCTCGATTTTATTGGCTATCTTGAGTGTTAATGATTTGGCAACTTAACGGAAATAATAACTATGAAACAAATTAAAAATTATTCACAAACAGGTTTTACCTTGCTTGAGTTACTGGTGGTGCTGGGTATTATTGCCATGCTGGCGGGGATTGTCGGCCCACAAGTCATGAAGCACATGGGCGAATCTAAAACCAAAGCGGCAAGAGTACAAATTGAAGATCTGGCAGCTACCTTGGATATGTATAAGCTGGATTTGGGCACTTATCCAACGACTGAAGAAGGCTTAAAGGCCTTAATTGAATCGCCCGATAGTGCCAAGCGCTGGAATGGGCCTTACTTGCGTAAGTCAAAAATACCACTGGACCCTTGGCAACAAGAATACCGTTATGTATCGCCCGGCGAACATGGAAAATTTGACTTGTTTACCTTGGGTGCCGATCTTAAAGAGGGCGGTGAAGGCGAAGATCAGGATATTGTTAGTTGGCAATAATGCAACAGGTTCAAGGATCAAGGTTTAAGGTTACGAGACTGGGGTACTTGCGGTCTGTGTCGGCACCCTTGCGCCTGAATAAAGGCTTTACCCTGCTTGAACTGATCGTTGTACTGTTTATTGTCGTATTAGGGTTTTCCGCCATTGGCATTAATATTTCTTCAGGGGGCGATTCAGCCGGGCTTAAAGTAGCCGCCAGGGATATTGTTTCTGCCCTGCGTTATGCAAGGGGACAGGCTTTAATGTCTCATCAAGAAACGACCCTTAGCCTGAATCTTGTCGAAAACAGCTATACTGTGAGCGGCCGTGGCAAAATTTATACTATCCCCAAGGCTGTCAAACTCACCTTGGTCACTGCGCAAAGCGAGCTTAAAGGTGATGAGGGCTTGGGCAACATTCGTTTTTTTGCCGATGGGTCCTCAACAGGTGGCAGAATTACTTTGACGCGAGGCGCAGTTGGCTGGCAAATTGATATCAACTGGTTGACCGGTCAAATTGAGCTAAATGATACCCACGCAATTAACTAAACAGAAAGGATTTTCCCTGCTGGAAATCCTGATCGCATTTTCTATTCTCGCGCTGTCATTGGGTATCTTGTTAAAGATATTTTCTGCCGGAGTCAATACGGCGGTCGTTGCAGAGGACTATACGGCAGCGGTTCAAATTGCTGAAAGCTTAATGGCTAAAGCAGGCGTGGAGACATCCTTGCTGGAAGGTCAGGATTCAGGTGTGGAAAATGAAAAATATAATTGGCAGGTTAATGTTGGCCCGTTTGTCTTTAATCCTGATAATGTTGATGCCACGACCACACCGGCAGTGCTTTTTAAAGTTAAGGTTGTCGTAAGTTGGGGTGATGGTAATGTCAATGACCGGCAGGTTGAGTTAACCACTTTAAAATTGATCAATAAAACGTTATGAGGTTAGATAAGCGACAAGGTAGAAGGTGCAAGGTTAAAACAGTCCATGCTTTTGACCGTTTATCTTGTGCCGAGAATCTGCGTGGCTTTACGCTGATTGAAGTGCTCATTGCCATGACCCTGTTAGGTATTATGATGGTGTTGTTGTTTACCAGTTTAAAAATTTGTGCCGATAGTTGGGAGAAGGGCGAAAGTAAAATAACCGATGTGAATGAAGTAGCCGTTGTTTATAATTTTTTCCAACGGGATTTGTCGGTAGCAAGGCCTTTATGGAACGAGTTACTTGTCGAAGGCGAGAAGACATTTTCTTTTCAGGGTACGGCGCAATCTTTGCAATTTGTATCCGCTTTTCCTGCAAGTGCCGCCAGAACGGGATTACAGGTGTTTTCCATCGCGCTGTTGGAAGAAGATAACGAGCGGTTTATCAGAGTGACTGTCGTGCCTTTTGCGGCACCGGCTGAGGGCGAAGAATGGCCAAAGGAAGAAGTGACATTAATAAAGCACGTCAGTGAGTTTACACTGGCTTATTTTGGTTCAGAGGATGGTGTGAGTGAGAGCGTTTGGATGGAAGAATGGCTTGGCAAATCAGCCCTGCCTCGCTTGGTTAAAATCAACATTAATCTGGACAATGGCATCTACTGGCCGGAAATGATTGTTGATCTTAAAGTGACGGGCACAAGTACAACTGACAATGCCGGCTTGGGTGCCGGAAATACAGGCAATATAAATCAACCCCCAGCGCTTCAGTGATAAGGCAAAAGGGGATGGCGCTGGTTCTGGTGCTGTGGGTGTTAAGTTTACTGACTATTATGGCGGGAAGTTTTGCGCTCAGTATGCGCAGGGAATCCGCTATTGTTGGTGGCATTAAAAACAATGCGCAAGCCAGTGCGGTTGCAAAGTCCGGAATTGCAATGGCAGAAATGATGTTGCTAAATCCGGATATTACAAAAGGTTGGCGTGCAGATGGTAATATTTATGAAATAAATGCCAATAATGCCAAGATCAGGTTACGGCTGTCATCTGAAGCAGGTAAAATAGATATTAATAAAGCTGATGAAGCTTTACTAAAAAGCCTGATGACCAGTGCTCCGGTAAATGAAGAACAGCAAGCCAAGTTGGTCGGTGCCATTCTCGACTGGCGTGATGCAGATGATCTGGTGCATTTGGATGGAGCTGAAAAACAGGAATACCAGGACGCAGGCTTAAAGTATCAGCCCAGAAACAAACCCTTTGCGTCAATTGAAGAATTGCAGTTGGTCTTGGGTATGAATAGGACTCTATTTTTGTGGCTTGAGCCCTTAGTCACGGTCTATTCCGGGCAATCGCAAGTCGACGTAAAGGTGGCGACTAAAGACGTTTTACAGGTAATTCCCGGTTTGGATAAAACGTTGGTAGATGCCTATATTATAGCCAGACTGCAAAGTACGATAAATAACCTGCCGGTGCCACCCTTTCCAGCCAGTTTAGGAATGAATGCCCCCATAGGACAAAGTAATCCCGTCGGACAAAATTCAACAGGACAAAATAATGCATTTACCATCGTTTCTGAAGCGTTTCTGGGTGACGGCTCAAAAGCCTTGATCAGTGCGGTGATAAAAAAATCAGGCAATACCCAAGCAACCCCAAGCCCGTTTGAGGTATTGAAATGGCAAAATGTAACCGCAAACAGGGCATCATTATTTACCGATGCAATGAGTAATTTATTAGTGAAACAGTATGCTGAACCTGAACTCAACAATTGACCTTAATTTTAAGCAGTTCTTTCGCTGGTGGAAGCGTGAGCTTGCTTTTTTGGTGCCGGAAAAAATCAAGGAGCTTGTTAATGACGAGCAAGGCTTCATCATCATACGCCCTGAAGGCAGTCAGTTAGTCCTGAGCTATGTGCACAATGGGCAAAGTGAAACGCTGGAAATACCCGAATGTGCTGCGAGAGAGCTCACCTTTCAGCGCCTTTGTGAAAAAGATGAGCGTCTTGCAAAAGCTAAAGTAATACTCAGATTAACGGGTCATGATGCCCTTCAAAAAGAGCTTGGCTTGCCCTCTGCGGCAAAAGAAAATCTTGATCAGGTTGTCGCTTACGAATTGGATCGTTATACACCGTTTAAGGCGGAACAGGTTTATTTTGCCGTTAAGCCGCTGGACGTTGTAAACGAGCCCGGACAAATCAGAGTCATGTTGATATTAACAACTCGGGAATTACTTGATGGACTCTATGATGATATCAAGGCATTGGGGCTGTCGCTGTGGTTTGTCGATTATGAGGGTTCTCCTAATAATCTGGATGATCTCGACTATTCTTACAATCTTTTACCCGAAAAGCTAAGACAAAAAAACGCAAAGTTACCGGGTTTAATGCACTGGGGGCTGATAACATTGACCGGTTTGTTGCTAATGGCTGTTATAGTGATGCCGGTAGTGCTTGAGTATCAAACGGTTAACGTCTTACAGATAAAGGCCGATGCTCTGGAAAAAGACGCCAAAAAGGTTAAGACATTGCAAAAAGAAATTGATGCAGTAATAGACGAAACCCGACAGTTACTTAAAGAGAAAAGCGCGACGCCGGAAGTCATTGTGATGCTGAATACCTTAAGCGCACTTATTAAAGATGATACCTGGCTTAGCTACGCACAATATTCGGACGGGCATTTGCAGATACAAGGCGAATCGCCCGCCGCTTCAACCCTGATAGCCGTTCTGGAAGCGTCTGAATTGTTTGAAAATGCCCGGTTTGCTTCGCCAGTCACCCAGGATAGTATCAGCAAACTTGAACGCTTTCAGATTACGGTTGATGTGGCCAAAGCAGGAGGGATTGCCAGTGAATAAAGATAAAATACGTGCCCTGTTTTCGCCTGAACTACAACAGCGCTGGATTGCTTTAGGGTTATTGATTATCGTCCTATTGGTTGTTGTTTTGGTTATTATTGTACCGGTTGTTGGCAAAAAAATGGAGTTGGACGAGGTTAAAAATAGTCTTGTTTTTAAGTTACAGCAATATGAGCGTATATTAGCAGAAAAAGAAACCGTTATTGCCAGTATAGCCAATTTAAAACAGCAACATGAGAAGCAAGGTTATTTTAATAGTCAGGAAACCGATGCGTTGGCTTCTGCCGAAATGCAGGAGTTTATAAAAAAAGCGATTGTCGATGCCGGAGGACAATTGAGCAGTACCCAAGCGCTTCCCGTCAGTAATAAGGACAACTTTAGTCGCATAACCGTTAGGGTAAGAATGACCGGCAATAGTGAAGAATTGCGGGCAGTACTGTACAAGATAGAAACCTCGACACCGTTGATTATTATTGACCAGATTGATATAAGACCCATGCGTGGTACCAGAAACAGAACGACGCGCCAAATCGAGTCTAGTAATGAATTGAACGTTAATTTTCAGGCGGTCAGCTTTATGAGAAAAAAAGCACAATGAACATTAAGCTTATGTCTGTGTTAGGCATTGTTTGCCTGATGTTGATCCTGGTTATAATCGGTGAGTGGTTTTATGCAGGATGGACGCAAAATCAAGTGTTGATGGCAATAACGACACCAGAAAAAAAATCCGCACACGATGAAATGCCGACCATAGAGCTAACCAAGCAAACTGAAGCAAGTTATACCGATTTGGTGGCCAGACCTCTATTTATTAAAGGCAGGAAACCTGTCGATGAACCCACGCCTGAAGAAGTACAAGCTAGCGCCGCAGCTGCGGTCGTTGTTGTCTTTGATTGGGAGCTGAGCGGGATTTATACCACCAATAAAGGTTTGTCAGGATTGTTTAGTCGCTCCAAATCCAAAGCGGCTAAAGATAATTATCGAAAGATAAGTGTAGGCGCTGATCTTGATGGCTGGAAACTAACTGAAATTAGTACGGACAGAGCCGTCTTAAAACAAGGTACTCAAGAAAAACAGTTGCTGCTCAGAAAACAAAAATTGAAAGATTCAACCCCAAAAACCAATGCACCGAACTTATCTAATGTACCGAACCAGCCAAATGCACCCCAACCAGAAGAAGATAACCAACCACCACCTCCCGCAGAAGGCGAAACTGAGAACACGAATGAATAATTTTAAAAAAATAACCACAAACACCTGCGTTCTGGTTATGGGTTTGTCGCTGGTCGGTTGTGAGTTATTACCATTTAAGCAAGCCGCCAAATTACCATTAAATCCTGTAAAAAAGGAAGAAATGAATGCCGTTTTTAAGCAATTGGAAAACAAGGCGCCCGTTGTTGAAACCCCCAGCGAATTGTATCGAGGGACAGATCGCTTTGTATCCGGTGCAACCCAACAAAACAGAAATATCGTACCAAAGGGCACCGGTTCTTACAGCCTTAATTTTGACGAGGCTGACCTTGGCGAAGTGGCAAAAGTTATTCTGGGCGATATCCTGGCGCAAAACTATGTACTCAGTCCCAAAGTAGCCGGTAAAGTGACCTTGCAAACCACGGATCCCTTAACCAAGGAAGAATTACTGCCTACCTTGGAAATGGTGTTGCGCATGAATAATGCGGCGTTGATTAAGAATGGCAAAATTTATCATATTGAACCGACCGCCGATGCTTTATTTCTTTCAGACATGTCTGCCAGCCGGTCAGGGTATCAAACCCGGGTGATACCGGTTAAAAATGTGGGTGTTCAGGATATTGTCGACATTATAAAACCCTTGGTGCATGAAAAAACCATACTGACGGTGGATGCCAAGCGTAATATTTTGGTGGCTTCCGGAACGGCTGATGAAATAGCCAGAGTGCTGGATATGATAGGCACTTTTGATATTGATGTGTTAAAGGGGCGCTCGTTTGGCTTGTTTCCCTTGACCCATGTCGATCCTAAAACCGTGATTGAAGAGCTGCAAACCGTTTTTTATCAAAAGGGTAAAGGCGAGAAGTCCGAGTTTTTTCAGTTTATCCCTATACAACGCTTAAATGCCGTTTTGGCGGTCACCCATCAGGCGCACTATCTGGAAGACATTGAAGACTGGATATTCAGGCTGGATAAAGCCAACACCGCGTCCGGCGGCGGGGTTAATGTCTATAAAGTTCAACATGCTGAAGCGAAAAAATTGGCGGCCACCTTAAACCAGATTTTTACCGGCTCCAAAAGCAAAGACACTTCGGCCTCTATTGCACCGGGGGAAACGGCTGACACAATGTCCAACCAAGATCCGACCAATACCGGTAATTCACCTTCCAATACGGGCGGTTCACCATTCGGTTCGAGTAATACGCCGTCAAATTTAGGGGGTAATCCATCCAATTCAAGTGGTATGCCGACTGGCAACATGGGCACTTTCGCCGTCAATCAGTCTGATGAAAACTCATCGACGGGCAATTCGGGTGCCTTCGCTGCCAATGAGTCTGATAAGGAAGCACTGGCAGGCAATTTAGCGACTGGAGGTGCCTCAATATCCAACATTGGCAAGGTAAAAATCATTGCGGATGAGGCTAATAATTCCATCGTTATTGTTGCTACCGCGCAGGACTACGAAGTGATACTGCCGGTTATTACCCAGTTGGATGTGATGCCGTTGCAAGTGCTGATTGATGCGACGGTATTACAGGTTGACTTGACTGATGATTTGCAGTACGGCATAGCGTGGTATTTTCAGCATGGGGGGAGTTCAATTTCCAGTAATATCCCTAAAGGAGGATTAGGAGGAGCAGTACAAACGGTAGGACAAGGACTTAGCGCTTACTACACCTCGGGACAGTTGCAAGCCTTGTTAACTGCACAAGCCTCGCTTAATAAACTCAATGTGATTTCTTCGCCATCGTTAATGGTGTTAAATAATCAAAAAGCGAAGATCAATGTCGGTGATCAAGTGCCCATATCAACCGGCTCTACCTCTATTCCTCTTGCTGGTACGGCTCCCTCCATAGCCGTAGGGACTTCAATCCAATATAAAGATACCGGCGTTACCCTGGAAGTTACGCCGAGAGTGAATGCTAATGGCATGGTGATTATGAAAATCAAGCAAATAGTTAGTGACGTAAAAGGAGCAGCAGGATCGGGTACTACGACCTCCCAAACCGCGTCCCCTACCATAAGTAAAAAAGAAATTGACAGTTCCGTGGCGGTACATGATGGGGAAACCATAGTAATGGGCGGCTTAATTAAAAATTCACTTACTGAGATCAATTCTGGGATTCCTTGGTTATACCAGTTGCCGTTAATAGGTTCATTGTTCGGAACTACTGTCAAGAATAATATCAAAAACGAGCTGGTTGTCCTGATCACGCCGCGCGTGGTAGCCAGCAAGCAGGATTCCAGGGTGATTTCTAATGAGTTTAAGCGTAAATTAACCGGAATTTATCACGAAGAAGTATCGCAAGGCGGAGCAAGCTTAAGTCTTCCACAAAAAGACATTCATTAATTGCCGATGGAGGGGGTAGGATGGGCAAAGGCAAGGCCGTGCCCATCGGGGTTCGCGATGTGCTGATGGGGACGCTGCGCTTTGCCATTCATACAAATGAAGTAGCGAAGTACCAAGCGTGACGGGGTTTGCAACCCCGTCACTCTCGTTTTGTGCTTCAGGGCATAAAGAGCCTTGATCGACAGAAAAAATTACCGGGTAATAACTTCTGTACCTTTGCCGATTAACACAACATCGGCAGGGCGCATGGCAAAAAGACCGTTGGTAACAACACCGGTAATGTTATTGATGATTTGTTCCAGCTTAACCGGTTCCATAATACTCAGGTTATGAACATCAAGAATAACGTTATGGTTATCGGTAATAAAGTTTTCCCGCCACACCGGCTGACCGCCTAATTTAACCAGTTCTCTGGCAACATAACTTCTCGCCATGGGAATCACTTCAACAGGCAGGGAAAATGCACCCAACACATCAACGCACTTAGTCTCATCGACAATACAAATAAATTGCTTGCTGGCTGCGGCAATAATCTTTTCACGAGTTAACGCGCCACCGCCGCCTTTAATTAAATGCTTGTGAGGACTCACTTCATCTGCACCATCAATATAAACATCCAATGTACCGACTGCGTTTAAGTCAAATACCGGAATACCGACTTTTTTTAAGTGTGCCGTGCTCACTTCAGAGCTGGAGACGGCGCCTTTAATATCCGCTCTAAAATCGCCCAAAAAATCGATGAAATGTTTCACCGTAGAGCCTGTACCAACGCCGATAATGCCGACATCTTTAATATAATGCAAAGCGGCTTGAGCCACTTTTTGTTTCAATTCATCTTGTGTCATCGTGAGCTTCCGTAATAAAGTAAATGATGTGTGATAATACCTTAGAACCAAGCTTTCTACAGCGGATTTTTTAATGAATGTTCCCAAGCTGCCAGTTTAGCCACGAAAAACAGTACTGACAGCGGATGACTTTTACAGCAAGCCATGTTCGGCAAATGAATAGGGTTCACCGTCGCCAATAATAAAATGATCCAGTACGCGAATATCGAACAACGTTAGTGCCTGTTTAAGTTTATCGGTGATTTGTTTATCGGCTTGACTGGGTTCGGTAATGCCTGATGGGTGATTATGGGCAAAAATGACGGCAGCTGCATTATGATAAAGTGCTTGTTTGACGACTTCTCTGGGATAAACACTGGCGCCATCAATGGTTCCCCTGAATAATTCATCCAGTTTGATCACCCGGTGCTGGTTATCCAGAAATAAACAGGCAAATACTTCGTAACTATAACCGCGTAATTGGGCACTGAGATAAGCCCGGGTAATTTCCGGACTGGTTAAGGCACTGCCACGTTCAAGCACTTCTTTAAAATGGCGTTTGGCCATTTCCAGTACAGCCTGGAGTTGGGCATATTTGGCGGTTCCCAAACCGTGCGCCCTGCAAAAGTGTTCTTGGTCTGCATTCAGCAAGGCTTTTAAAGAACCAAAGTCATTAAGCAAGTCGCGAGCTAAATCCACCGCTGATTTACCCCGCACACCCGTTCGTAAAAAAATAGCCAACAGCTCGGCATCGGTTAAGGCATCTGAACCTCGTTGTAGCAATTTTTCTCTGGGCCTATCTTCCGCAGGCCAATCCTTAATAGCCATAATGCAATTCCTTAAGCAAGTTAAGATTAGCAATCATAAAATAATTTGACCGGACTTACCATAAAAACGCTTAATTTTTAGTGCTTAGTGGTAGGGTGCGCATTGCGCACACTACTCAGCTAAACAGTAGGATTGCGAAATTGGCGGATGTTTTTAATTGCGAGTTGCCTTAAAGCCCCAAGTCGCTTAAATTCAGGTGATTATCAGGACGGCGACCTTGCGGCCAATGTAATTTGCGGTCAGCTTCTTTAATCGGTAAATCGTTAATGCTTGCGTAGCGACGTTGCATTAAACCGTATTGATTAAATTCCCAGTTTTCGTTGCCATAAGAACGAAACCATTCATCGCTGTTATTATGCCACTCGTAGGCAAACCGGACGGCAATTCGATTGTCGTTAAAAGCCCAGAGTTCTTTAATTAGGCGGTAGTCGAGTTCTTTGGCCCATTTGCGGGTAAGAAATTCGATGATTTGCTCGCGACCCTCCAGAAATTCAGCACGGTTTCGCCACTGACTATCGACAGTATAAGCCAAGGCGACACGTTGCGGATCTTGATGATTCCAGCCATCTTCGGCCAGTCGAACCTTTTGGGTTGCCGTCTCATGGGTAAATGGCGGAAAGGGCGGGCGTGCTTCATGGTTTGCGTTCATTGAATACTCCTGAGTAATGTAAGATTGGGGGGCAACGATTGGATAAAATAACGAGGTTACTCTAAAAAATCTTAAAAGATTATCACCGCGAAGACACGAAGAAGAGCCAAGGTAAAAACGGAGTGCCTTCGTGGTTGATTAATTAAGTGGCTTAAGTAGGTATTTATCTTGATTATTTATTGCCCTATTACTTCAGACTTTCTAATCAGTCTGGGCGGGACAGTTAACGTTTTATCTTGGTAACAATCCTGCGAATTGTTGCAGAGCGGTAAATTTATGCTTCAGTTTGCTAAAGCACAAATCCTGTTCCACGCTCAAAAATTAAATTTCACCGCTGCTAAAATATCAAAAGGTTTCAGGTCGGCAATCTGCTGAATTATTGGTTTATTTACAGTAGCTTGCAATTATAAGGTCAAGCTATGAATTGGCAAGCTTTAGATTCAGAAGCTAAAAATAGTCGGTCTGGGTGTTGGGTGTTTTATAAGCAAAAATAAGGGTGCCGGCAATGGAATTAGTTATTTGATAATTACCAAGTACTTTACTGCGAAATTAAATAGTACTATAATGGTACACAATAATTTGGAGCAGATATGTTACGGTTAAGTAAATTAACAGATTATGCAACAGTCATTTTAAGCTTTATGGCCAGAGATGATACACAGAAGCATGCCGCTATGGAAATAGCATCAGTAACCGGCATTGCCCTGCCTACGGTGAGTAAGATTCTTAAGTTGTTGGTCAACGCTAAATTGCTGATTTCTACTCGCGGTGCCAAGGGCGGTTATACGTTAGCCAGAGTGCCTGAAAAAATTACCGTTGCTGCTGTTATTAGTGCTTTGGAAGGGCCGATTGCGTTAACCGAATGCAGTATTTCCAAGCAGGGCTGCGAACAGGCAGCCGGTTGTGACATTCGCGGCAACTGGAGTTTAATTAATCAGGCCATTCATAATGCCTTAGAGTCAGTGACGTTGGCAGATATGATTAGGCCAGTTCTTTCGCAGGATTCAGCCTGGAAACAGGAAATCTTGATTCCCGTCGCCAGTTTATATCGTTAGATTTAGAGAGTTTTTTATGTCAGCAAGCGCACAAGAAATTAACACATTGATCAATCAGGAATACAAACAAGGGTTTGTGACTGAATTGGAAACCGATACCTTTCCGCCAGGATTGGATGAGGCAGTTATTCATAAGCTGTCGAAGGTCAAGAATGAGCCGGAGTTTATGCTGGAGTACCGGTTAAAAGCCTTCCGGCATTGGCAAACCCTGAAATCTCCAGAGTGGGCATTTGTTAATTTTACCCCGATAGACTATCAAGCGATCAGTTATTACTCTGCGCCCAAGCGCAAGGAAGATGGCCCCAAAAGTCTGGATGAAATCGATCCGCAAATTCTGGAGGCTTATAAAAAGCTGGGTATTCCACTGGATGAGCAGGAGCGTTTGGCCGGTGTCGCGGTTGATGCTGTTTTTGATAGCGTATCAGTGGCGACGACTTTTAAAGGCAAATTAAAAGATGCGGGGGTTATTTTTTGCCCTATATCTGAAGCGTTGCGTGAGCATCCTGAATTGATTAAGCAGTATCTGGGATCAGTCGTGCCGCATACGGATAATTATTTTGCCGCTTTAAATGCCGCCGTATTTACCGATGGTTCCTTTGTGTATATTCCCAAAGGTGTGCGTTGTCCGATGGAGTTATCAACGTATTTCAGAATTAACGCCGCCAATACAGGGCAATTTGAACGGACTTTAATTATTGCCGATGAAGGCAGTCATGTTAGCTATCTTGAAGGCTGTACCGCGCCTATGCGTGATGAAAATCAGCTACATGCTGCGGTAGTTGAATTGATAGCGATGAAAGATGCCGTTATTAAATATTCGACTGTGCAAAACTGGTATCCAGGTGATAAAAACGGCCTCGGCGGTATTTATAACTTTGTTACCAAACGCGCCGATTGTCGTGGCGACAATTCCAAGGTGTCTTGGACGCAGGTTGAAACCGGTTCGGCGATTACCTGGAAATACCCCAGTTGTATTTTGACGGGTGATAATGCTGTCGGTGAATTTTATTCAGTGGCGCTGACCAATAATTATCAGCAAGCCGATACCGGCACCAAGATGATTCATATTGGTAAAAACACCCGCAGCACGATTGTGTCCAAGGGCATCTCTGCGGGTAAAGCACAGAACACCTATCGTGGTTTGGTCAAGGTTTTAAAAAGCGCTGAAAATGCGCGTAACTATACCCAGTGCGATTCCTTGTTGGTTGGCGATAAATGCGGTGCACATACGTTTCCTTATATAGAAGTCAAGCAACCATCGGCGCAAGTTGAACATGAAGCGACCACATCTAAAATTAGCGAAGACCAGTTGTTCTTCTGTCAGCAACGCGGACTTTCAGCAGAAGACGCGGTATCGATGATAGTTAACGGTTTTTGTAAAGAAGTGTTTAAAGAGCTGCCAATGGAATTTGCAGTAGAGGCGCAGGCGTTGTTGGGTTTGAGTCTGGAAGGTTCAGTGGGTTAGCTTCTAATTGGCGAGTGAAGGTTCTCAATATGAAAAATTCGGTAAAGTTGCATAGCAATAAGGATGAATATCCAGGTTTTTTGCGTGGAGCCTTAATGTGGAGGGGTTCAGTAACACCACGTATTTTAACGGGACTGCTGTTAATATCTTGTTATCCTTTACTATTGGTGATGCTGGATTATTACTGGCTACCATTGCCACATATGGAAGTGACTCCATTTGAATATACCGGCGTTGTGCTTGGCTTGGTACTGGTGTTTAGAACTAATGCGGGTCATGAGCGTTGGTGGGAGGCTCGCAAGATTTGGGGTGGTATCAATAATCAAAGCAGAAATCTCGTCATTGGCGTTTTAAATTATGGGCCTCAAGAAGGCGTTTGGCGTGAAGAGATGTTGAAATGGACAGTTACATTTTCTTCTGCGGTTAAAGAATCATTACGCAATGGCAGTAATTTCGATAATTTATACGATTTATTAAGCGTGGATGATATTGATGATCTAAATTCTGCTGTGCACAAACCCTTGTTTGTTGCGAGTAAAATAGCTGCATTATTAGAAAAAGCCCGGTATATGCACCAAATAGACGGGTTCACTTTTCAGGTTCTGGAAGGGCAGAGAATTCTACTGGTTGATTATATTGGCAGCTGTGAAAGAATTTTAAAAACGCCTATGCCATTAGTTTATGCAATTAAAACCCGGCGATTTATTTTGATTTTTTTATTATTACTGCCTTTTTCTTTAATAGAAAAGGCGGGATTTAGTACGGTATTTGTTTTTTTTCTGGTTGCTTATCCATTACTGTCTTTGGATAGAATTGGTATTGAGTTACAAAATCCATTCGATACAAAAAATTTAAGCCATTTACCTCTACATACTATTTGCGACACTATAAAGCTTCAATGTTTGGCATTGTTTGAAAAGTCGCAAGTCCATTAAGCGTTATTAAATACAAGATAAATTAGGTAACTAACTATGCTCTACATAAAAAATCTTCACGTTAGTGTTGGTGATAAACCCATTCTTAAAGGCATTAATCTTGAAATAAAAGCCGGAGAAATTCACGCCATCATGGGGCCGAACGGTTCCGGTAAAAGTACCTTATCTCATATATTGTCTGGCAAGGGTGGCTATACCGTAACTAGCGGCTCAGTGACTTATCAAGGTAAAGATTTATTGGAGATGCCTCCTGAAATCAGGGCGCGTGAAGGCGTGTTTTTGGCGTTTCAATATCCGGTTGAAATTCCCGGTGTCAGTAATATTTATTTATTAAAAGCGGCGCTTAATTCAATTCGTAAGCATCACGGACAACCTGAAGTGGATGCGATGGATTTTTTAACGCTGGTTAAAGGCAAAATACGTTTGCTGGAAATGGATGAGAAGTTTCTTTATCGCGCAGTCAATGAAGGTTTTTCTGGCGGTGAAAAGAAACGCAATGAAATCCTGCAAATGGCTATTCTTGAGCCCAAGTTGTGCATTTTGGATGAAACCGATTCCGGCCTGGATATTGATGCCTTAAAAGTGGTTGCGGAAGGCGTTAATTCCTTACGTTCTCCTGAGCGTTCTTTTGTCATGGTAACCCATTACCAACGCTTGCTGGATTACATTAAGCCGGATTATGTGCATGTTTTGGCGAATGGTCAAATTGTTAAATCGGGCGGTGCTGAATTGGCATTGGAACTTGAAGAAAAAGGCTACAGTTGGCTGGAAGATACTCAGGCGGCAGCATAATGACGACGGCATTAGCTAGCCGTTATGCGGCAGAATATCAAACGCTGGCACCGGCCTTGCCAGGGCAAACATTGTCTTGGTTGACGGCGTTACGAGGTGAAGCTTTAGAAAAATTTTCAGCACAGGGCTTTCCATCGCCGCGTGAAGAAGAGTGGCGTTATACCAATGTTTCGGCCATCGAGAAAAAATTGTTCTCGTCTGCGACCCGTGTAACCGAAAGTGCTGTTGACAGCGATTGGCTTAAATCGTATCAATTAGAAGATGCGTGGTCGGTGGTGTTGGTTGATGGGCATTTTTCCGCAGAACTTTCGGTTTTGGACGGCTTGCCGGAAAATATATCGGTTATGAGTATGGCGGATGCTTTGGCAAAACAGCCGGATAAACTGGAAAAGTATATTAATCAGGCCGTTAATAACAATGAGCATGGCTTTATTGCCTTTAATACCGCCTGGTTTACGGATGGTTTATTCGTCCATGTTGCCGCTAAACAAGTGCTGGCAAAGCCGATACAAGTATTACATATCGCTACGCAAAACGATGTCTTGACCGCTACACGCACTGTTATTGTCGCGGACGAAATGGCAGAGGCGAACGTCATAGAAACTTTTGTCGGTCTGGATAATGCCTATTTATCAGCCGCAGTCACTGAAGTTTTTGTGGGTGCAAATGCCCAGATAACGCTCTATAAAATGCAATGTGAGTCTGAAAAGGCTTACCATTTTGGCGGTATTTACGTTAAGCAATCGAGGGATGCCCGCTTTAACCATCATAACTTTGCTTTTGGCGGTTTGCTGGCGCGATGCGACATTCATACCGATTTGGATCAGGCTTCCGAGTGCGAGCTAAACGGATTGTATTTGGGTATCAAGCGCCAGCATATTGACAATCACACCCGTATTAATCATCTAAAGCCTCAGGGTATTAGCCGTGAACTTTATAAAGGCGTATTGGATGATCGGGCCAGAGGTGTGTTTCAGGGACGGGTTATTGTGGCTGAAGACGCTCAAAAAACCGACTCGCAAATGAATAACCGCAATCTGCTGTTATCAAGCGATGCTGAAGCGGATACCAAACCGCAGTTGGAAATTTACGCAGATGATGTTAAATGCGGGCATGGTGTAACTGTGGGGCAGTTGGATGAAAAATCTGTTTTTTATCTGCAATCACGTTGCGTTGATGAAGAAACTGCGCGTAACATACTGACCTTTGCATTTGCCAATGAAATGGTTGATAAGCTTAAGATTAAAGGACTGCATGACCGTGTGCTGGAGCAAGTGTTAGCCCGCTTCCCGCAAGAAGGCGTTAATAAGGAGTGGTTATGACAGTATTTGATGTACAGAAAATACGCCAGGATTTTCCTATTCTTAAAGAGAAAATTCGTGGCAAGGATTTGGTTTATCTGGATAATGCCGCTACTTGCCAAAAGCCGCAGGCGGTTATTGACAGCATCGTGCATTTATATAGTCATGATTATGCCAACGTGCATCGCGGCGTACATACCTTAAGCATTCGTTCTACTGATAAATTTGAAGGTGCACGGACTAAAGTTAAAGACTTTATTAACGCGGCCAGCGAAAAAGAAATTGTTTTTGTTAAAGGCGCTACCGAAGCCATTAATTTAGTCGCGCAAACTTATGGTAAAGCCAATCTTAAGCCAGGTGATGAAATTATCATTACTGCCATGGAGCATCATTCCAATATTGTGCCTTGGCAAATGCTGTGCGAGCAAACCGGCGCGGTGTTAAAAGTCGCCCCCATTAACTTGCAAGGTGAATTGATATTTGATGAGTTTGAAAAACTGGTTAATGATAAAACCAAGCTGATTTCTGTCGTGCACATGTCCAATGCCTTGGGCACCATTAATCCCGTTAAAAAGATTATCGCTGTCGCGCATGAAAAAGGCATTCCGGTGCTGTTGGATGGTGCTCAGGCCATTCCCCATATAACAGTGGATGTGCAGGAGCTGGATTGCGATTTTTATGTGTTCTCGGCGCATAAGTTGTATGCCCCGTCAGGTGTTGGTGTGCTTTACGGCAAACAAGCGTTGCTGGAAGCCATGCCACCCTATCAAGGTGGCGGTGATATGATTCGCAAAGTCACCTTTGAAGAAACCGAATACAATATTCTGCCTTATAAGTTTGAAGCCGGTACACCGAATATTGCTGATGTCGTTGGTTTGGGTGCGGCCATTGATTATTTAAATGATATCGGTATGGAGAACATTGCTGCTTATGAAGCCGAATTATTGGGCTATGCCACAGCAAAAGCCAAACAAATTAAGGGTCTTCGAATTATTGGCGAGGCTGAGCATAAAGGCGCAATTTTGTCTTTTGTGTTGGATAAAATACATCCACACGATATTGGTACCATGCTCGATAGTTTAGGCATAGCAATAAGGGCAGGGCATCATTGTGCCATGCCGGTAATGGATTTTTATAAAGTGCCTGCGACGGCACGCGCCTCTTTTGCAATGTATAATACCAAAGAAGAAATTGATGTATTAATGAACGGTATAGAATCTTTGATAGAGGTATTTGGCTAATGTTTGATGATTTACGTGACCTCTATCAAGAGGTTATTTTTGACCATAATCGTAACCCGCGTAATTTTCGCATCATTGAAAATGCCGATAGAAAAGTCGAAGGATTTAATCCGCTGTGCGGCGATCGCCTGACTTTATATTTGCAAATGGAGGGTGATGTGATTGCCGACGCCAGTTTTCAGGGCTCAGGGTGTGCTATTTCCACAGCATCGGTTTCGTTAATGACTGAGATAGTAAAAGGTAAAACCGAGAATGAAGCCGAAGAGTTATTTAAAAAGTTTCATGAAATGACTACCGGTAAAGATGAAAACTTTAATCTTGAAGCGATTGGTAAGCTGGCCGTATTAGCCGGTGTGCGTGAGTATCCTGCACGGGTTAAATGCGCAACATTGGCTTGGCATACTCTTGATGCTGCGTTGAAAAACGAACAACAAGCTATTTCTACTGAATAGCTGATCCCGATAATCCTTCAGTGCAAAAATACACCGGAAAACTGGCCGTACTTTATCTAGGGCAGGGCGATAGCCTACCGTTTCAGCAGCTTGCAGAAAGACTAAAAGTTCCTTTATACCAATCGGTTAATAACGAGTGCCCGGAATGCTTCTTTTTAACCTGGCGCGATGGCTGTTTAAAGTTACTTGATAAAGAGCTGCTAAAAAAAGGTGGCTTGGTCGTTGATATAGAGCCACGCAATGGTGAGCAGCGCTCATGGCCAGCACCGAAAGACGGTGCTTTGGCACATGCCCTCGGGCGAAAAACTAGAACGGTCATTGATGCCACTACGGGTTGGGGGCAGGATAGTTTGCATATTTTTCGCATGGGCTATGAAGTGCTTTGTATCGAACGTTCACCGGTGATGGCCGAGTTACTCTGTGACGGTTTTAAGCGCTTGGTTGAACTGGAGTGGATGCAGAAACTCAATCTTCAGTCGCCCCGATTACTTATCGGTAATGCCATTGAGCTGTTGGAGACCTTAGATGCGCCGCCGGACTGTATTTATCTTGATCCCATGTTTCCTCCCAAGCGTAAAAAATCCGCATTACCCAAGAAATCAATGATGGTCTTACGTGACTTGTTGGGCGATGATCAAGATAAAGAGCAGCTTTTTGCAGCGGCTTTAATGGCTGCCGGAAAACGGATCGTGGTAAAAAGTCCTGATTATGCGGAGCCTTTAGGTGGCAAGCCTAATGAAAGTTTTCATGGGAAATTATTACGTTATGATGTTTATTTTAAAAGTTAACGTTAAAAGATAGAGGCTGGATAATGTCTGATTGGGTCAATGTAATAGATGAAACAGCTTTGGCAGATGGCGAAAATATCGTCATTGATATAGATGGAGTGGATGTAGCCGTATTTAAGGTTGACGGTGATTTTTATGCGATTGAAGATGTTTGTTCGCATGATGGTGGAGAAATTGCGAGTGGAGAGTTAGTCGGTGATGAGATTGTCTGTCCTCGTCATGGCGCTCGTTTTTGCGTTAAAACGGGTTTTGTTAAATCTCCCCCCGCCTATGAAAATATATACTGTTTTTCGGTGCGTATTGAAAAGGGAAAGGTGCAGGTTAGGGATGAGCGCTGGGATTGATGTTGTTTTTTAGTAGAAAAGAATGGCAGTGTAATGATCTAAAAAAACGATGCAGGTATTGGTTGAGTCAGCTAATTCGATTTGCATTGTGTAGTATTATTTAACTTTCAATATAAAGTTTAAGGCGCTATTTTTTGATAGGCTGATGCTATCACGCAGCGCTTTAACTCCCCCCAAACGACAGGATGATGTCGATCAATCAGTAATCATTGACTGACCGACATTTTGTTGAATCTCGGTCAGTAATTTACGAGTCCTTCAAGCCAGATAATCCGATAATAGACCAGTTGTCGAAATCAAGGGCACCTTCCTCATTGTCTCCATTGTTATAAGTAATGCGACAAGCATATTTTTTGGTACTTGTGCCTGTAGTATCTCGAGTGAGTGTAACTTCAGCGCTAATAAGGTACTGATAATTGCCAAAAGTATAGGCATTTAATGGTTTTTCAGGAAAGATAACGGTCGCATCAGATCCAAGTTCGGATTTAATGTAATTATTACAATGCATGAAAGCGATTGCGGATAAAGGTGTTGAAATGGGTAAGGAGCTTGCTTGGTCTTTGCTATCAACAAGAAACAGATCAGACGCTACAACTTTATAAATAACAGGCATAACGAGTTTATATTGACTTAAAAGTAGAACAGCCAAGCCTGCGACAAGCAGTAATGTGCGGTATTTTTTCATAAAATTTAGGTGGTTGAATTAGGACTCATTATTGAGAATTGTGACAGAATTTTAACAGAAATCAGTATATTAAGCGTAGGAAAATTTTATGGCGGCATGAACTTTTGCAAGGAAATAAAATTGTAGAATGTTTTTGACTTGACAAGGTTATTCGAAC
>JBAXUR010000140.1:0-8025 GCA_037129595.1 Methylococcaceae bacterium
TGGGTTTCGGCTATTGCCTCTACCCATCCTACGCATTGCTCCGGTTTAAGTTGATCGCCCAGAGTAGGATGGGTAGAGCAACGCGAAACCCATCGCTTAAGGAATCCATTATGATGGGTTTCGGCTATCGCCTCTCCCCATCCGCGCTGATAGGTGTTTGTACGTATTGTATTAATTTAAAAAAACAATAAACTTTAGCATTGATACTCTGCTTTTTTCTAAGCTATACACTCTTGGTTAGGTTACTTTAAAAAAAATTTTATTGTTAACTCAACATGAAAGCGCGGGCAGTCGCTACAAAACACTGACGATCCATAAAATCAGTAAGTTACGATAATTCATATTTCACATTTATAGTTTAGTCAATAGGCTACGATGCATCCATGTTATGAAGTTTTGGAAAAAATCATCAGCAATGCGCCATCTTCGATGTTCGCGATGGATCGACAGCACCGCTACATCCTGACCAACCCTGCACATTTGCAACTCGTGGGACTGACCCAGGAACAGCTAATCGGGTATACCGAGTATGAAGCGTTCCCGCAGTTTACTGCTGCCAAGGAGTGGACAGGCAACGAACATATCATGAGTACAGACCAACCCTTGCAAGTTGAGGAGGCATTTTTACTCAAAAATGGTCAGTTTATGAATGTGACGACCGTTAAATTTCCGCTTCATGCCAATGGCAAGGTCGTTGGCCTATGCGGTATCAAAACCGATATTTCAGCTCGCAAACAGGCAGAAAAGGCACTGCATACCAGCGAGTTAATCTATAGCGCACTGTTCGACAACATGTTAAACGGCCTGGCCTACTGTCGCATGGTGTTAGAACAGGATCAGCCCGTCGATTTTGTTTTTATCAACGTTAACAACGCCTTTACAACACTGATGGGACGGAACGATGTCATCGGCCGAAAGGCTTCTGAAGTTTTTCCGGGCATTAGTGAGCAGGATCAACAGCTACTGGAAGTATGTGGCCGCGTAGCACTAACAGGACAATCGGAACGTTTGGAGCTGTTTATCAACTCCATGCAGGATTGGTTTTCGATGTCATTCTACAGTCTACAAGCCGGCTTCTTTGTTGCGGTGTTCGACGTAATTACCGAGCGTAAACTGACAGAGGAATTGCTGGTTACCAGCGAGAAGGAATTTCGCTTACTTTCGGAGTCCATGCCTCAAATTGTTTGGATTGCGCAACCCGATGGCATGAATATTTTTTTCAATCAGCAATGGGTAAATTATACCGGCTTAACATTAGAGGAAAGCTACGGTCATGGCTGGAACAAGTCTTTTCATCCAGACGACCGCCAAACCGCCTGGAAGGCTTGGCAGAATGCCATAAACAACAAAGGCTGCTATTCAATCCAATGTCGAATACAACGGACAGATGGCATTTACCGCTGGTGGTTATGTCGTGGTGTTCCAGCATTTGATGACAGTGGGCAGGTTTACAAGTGGTTTGGCACATTCACTGACATTCATGCCATTAAAGTGAACGAACAGGAATTGCAGTCGACCCAGGCAAAGTTGGACAGTGCCCTGAACAGCATGAGCGATGCCATACTTATTTCCGATACCGAGGGGGTATTTATTCACTTTAATGAAGCCTTCTCGATGTTCCACAAATTCAAAAATAAAGAAGAATGCGCCAAGTCCTTTGCTGAATACACCCAGTTTCTTGAGGTGTACTTACCTGACGGTGAATTGGTTCCCATAGAGCAATGGGTAATACCTCGCGCACTACGAGGTGAGGAAGCCAGTAATGTCGAATTCACTCTGCGACGGAAAGACACGGGCGAAACATGGGTAGGCTGTTACAACTATGCCCCCATTCATATTGAGTCGGGGGGTATCGCTGGATCGGTGGTCACATGCCGCGACATCACCGAGCAAAAACGCACCGAGCAAAGACGGCGTGAAGCAGAAGCGGAGTGGATGTCTGTGCATTATACGCGCAATCTGATTGAAACCTGTCTTGATCCGCTACTTACGATTAGTTCGGATGGCACAATCACCGATGTTAATACGGCAACCGAAGCAGTGACTGGATACTCTAGGGACAATCTGATTGGCAGCATTTTTGCGGATTACTTTACAGACCCCATGGCGGCCATTATGGTCTATCAACAAGCATTCCTGGCGGGATCAGTCCGTAATTATGCGCTGAAAATACATCATCGGGACGGTTATTCAACGCCTGTCTTGTTTAACATGACGGTTTATAATAATGAGCTCGAGAAAATAGCGGGGGTCTTTGCTTCAGCGCGGGACATCTCCGAAATTGAATTGATAGAAAAAGCCTTGAAAACGAGCGAGGCTTTGTTCAAATCTTTGTTCAATGAGGCTCCTTTAGGTATCGCCTTGGTCGACTCGCTTACCGGGCAAATCTATGAAGTAAATCCCATGTTCGTCCAAATTGCCGGTAGAACCATCGAAGAAATGAAGAGCATCGACTGGATGAGTATTACTCATCCGGATGACGTGCAAGAGTGTCTGGATAAAATGGCACTATTGAATGCCGGAAAAATATCCCGCTTTTTCATGGAAAAACGTTATCTTCACCTCGACGGTACCCTCGTTTGGATCAATATGAACATTACTCCGGTTTATGTCGACGATAAAGCACATCCCCGGCATCTCTGTATGATTGAGGATATTAGCGAACGTAAAATTACCGAGAATAAAATCAACCAATTAGCTTTCCATGACCCTCTTACTCAGTTGCCCAACCGCCGACTGTTGCACGAACGACTAAAGCATAGCATTAATGTAGGACGGCGTAACGGTAAGAAGCTGGCTTTACTAATGCTTGACCTGGATCGATTTAAAATAGTCAACGACAGCTTTGGGCATCTGGCAGGTGATAAACTGTTGCAAAAGGTCGCTGAACGCATCACGGCAAGATTACGCGATGTTGACATGGTGGCCCGTATGGGGGGTGATGAGTTTGTTGTACTGTTGGAGAATATTACCCAGCCGGAAGATGCCGCGCGGGTCGCTAATGAAATTATTGCCGATTTAAGCAATGACTTTTGCTTGGCTCAAAGCGATAGTATCAAGATTGGTGCCAGTATTGGTATTAGCTTATATCCCCAACACGGAACCAATCCGGAGATGCTCATAGATCATGCCGATGCCGCGCTGTATCAAGCAAAAGAAGCGGGGCGTGGCTGTTTTTGCTATTTTTCTGAAGAATTGACCCAAGCCGCTAAAAAACGTATAGCTTTAGAGCTAAGATTGCGCCAAGCCATTGTGCAAAAACAATTACGTGTTTTTTACCAGCCACAAATTGACATTATCAGCGCTCGCATAGTCGGCATGGAAGCTTTGGTTCGTTGGCAAGATCCACTGAACGGACTGCTTGAGCCGCATCACTTTATTGCCATTGCCGAAGAAAGCCGTTTGATTGTTGAAATAAGTGCCTGGGTATTACATCACGGCTTTCTCATAAAAACTTGACTTGCTTGAGCATTGATTCCAAGGTAGAAACTGAATCGGTGAAATTGTCTATGGCGGCCTGAAAGTTTTTCGTTGATGTTTTTCTGATCAGTTCGATAGCAAGGCCTCGCAACAACGCCATGATTTGCGATTGATTGCCAGCTTTGGTTTTGATGTGATCTTCATTAAAGGTGACATCGCGAATCCAGTTATTTGATTCCACGCCCCAGTGGCGCTGAATAGCTTGGGTCAACTCCTCGGCAAGTGGCTTGATAACGCAGGATTCAAGCACGGAATTGCTGACATAATAAGATGTTTCAAAGCTGGTTTTTTGTTTGGCAATCACGAAGGTTTCACGCTCTACAACAATCAGCGTCGACACCCCGCTGTTTTTCCATCGGGAATCCAGGGTCAACGATGTCAAGGAGAACAAGTGGGCATTACGTGTGGTGACACGACCATGTTCTTTTTCATGCCCAATCACTTCTGCAAGTGGCAAGAACTGTTGGTGGACTATTTTGCATTGCTGCAGGAATATAGCTTGATTTTCTTTGACCTGTGTTAAATACAGACCACCAGTCTGATGGATTTGAGCCGTAGTAGTCGGATTAAAGTGATGCGCATCCAGAGACACTTTTTGTTTGTCCAGGCTACTGTCTTTTAATAGCTCGCGAACGACCGGAATTTCACTGGATTTGTCGCCACATTGTCGGGCTTGCGCAATGACTTCACGAGTATCGTGAGTAACTGCTAAAATCAAATTTTGCTTGTCACCGGCATCCAGCGTACCGCGCAATGCTTTGCCATCGATAGCGACCCATTTTAGGGGTTCATGGGACCGTATTCGCACACCAAAACAGCGATCAATGAGTTCATTTAGCACTGCCCAATTCAGACCATCCAGCAAACGCGGCAGATGCGCCCGGGAAATAGGTTTTACTTTGGGAGTTTCGATCAGTTCGTGTAACCAATCTGCGCGATTGTGCATAAAACGATGAATACTGGAAAGCTTTTGGCGGCCTACCAATGTGGCCAACACAAAGGCAGCAATTACGAACGCCAATGGGTGGCGTTTACCCCGATTGTCGCGATGCTCTGGCAACTCATTTTTTAATAGGTCGACAAAGCAAGTGACTTGCTCGCTACTATAAGGTTCTTCATTACTCATTTACTGGGGATTTTGCCTTAATTTTTGGGGGTGAGGATTCTACTACAGTTTACAGCTTTTTTTTATGAGAAAGCCGTGGGTATTACATGAGGCCTGTAGACAAGGTAAGCAATGGTTAAATAAAGGTTATCCACCTTTAACGATAGCCGTTAATGTCTCTCCTTATCAATTGCGGCAGGCTGATATAGGTGCTTTAGTAACCAAAGTGCTGGCAGAAACCGGTTTTCCTGCCAACCAATTGGAGTTGGAAATAACAGAAAGCGGCTTGATGGAAAATGAGGATAAGGTCACCGCCATTCTTAAAGATCTACATATACAAGGTATCCGTTTTGCCATTGATGATTTTGGCACCGGGTATTCATCGCTGAATCGACTTAAACACTTCCCCCTGGATGTCTTGAAAATCGACAAAAGTTTTATAGATGACATCCCTTTTCATCAGGATGATATGGAAATCGCCGCGACCATTGTCGGAATGGCGCATACACTGGGGCTTAAAGTCTTGGCTGAAGGTGTGGAAACGACAGCACAACTGGCATTTTTACAAGAAAAAGGCTGTGATATGTATCAAGGCTATATCAGAAGTCAACCGGTGTCAGCAGACGAGATGACTCAATTATTAGATGATCAACGGCAATAATAAGGTGTTTAAAACTCATACTTTTTAGCTGGCACCTTAATGATACTTTGTTCAATTTCAAGATTACTATTATTCAAGATAATCATTTCTGATTAATATTGATTACCGAAAGTTAGGATCCATCGACGGATTTTAGCTTACCATCATGATATTGGATAGCGAGTATATATATGATTATTAATAACTATTAACAGGTGTTGTCCACTGAAAAGTAGTTAACATAACGCCCTTATGTAAAACATATTGGGAGAACTGAATGACAGTAATCGAAGATAATGCTGACGTTGGTTGATCAAAACCGTTTTACGTTATTAAAATGTAAACAACGCATCAAGATTAACGCTCACTCAATAACAGTTAAAGCTGTAAAGCGAATTCTCTTTAGCAATCCGCCATAAGCCAGGTTGGGCAACATTTTTTCGTTGCCCAACATTAAATGGTCAAAATTCCGATGGATTTTTCCACCAGTGGTGTTCATACACTTCAACGTGAACATGTCGGGCACGAAAAGATGTGCCTGATCTATTTAGCTATATCGTGGTTACAGCCTATAAATTTCTACCCGCCCACCACCACACTCAACACATCACTCCATTCCCCCACTTGCTCATCATGATAGCGGTAGATCGCCTTGTACTTTCTCACCACACTGGTTCCGGGGGGCGGGAGCGGGACGGGGTCGGGGGTGTTTGGTTCGGTGTGGATGATGAGGAATGCAAACCCAGCGCCGTCATTGCGGTCTACCCATATTTCTATCGCACTGGCCTTGCCTTTAGTCCAAACGACGGTGGGGTGTCCGGCTTGTAGCAAGACACTTAACACCGGTTTCCAAGTGCTGGGGTCGATGATGTAAGCCGAGCCGATGATCTGCAAATCCTGACCAATGGCGGGTGAATAATTTTTGTGTGCTTTAAGCCGATTGATTAAAAGGGAAAATCGGGGGATGATTCCGGATTTAACAATAGGCGGGTTGGGTTCGGGCAATAGGGGCGCAATTGGCCACTCGGTAGCGTCAGTGCCGCCATCCCTCAACAGGTTTTTGAAGGCCGTGCAATTGTGGGCATAACTCTGCGTCCGGCTTAGGATGTTGAGCGCATAGCGGAAACTGACGGCATCGGTTTGCAATGACGTTAAATCATCCGCACTGATTTCCAGCGTTCCAGTATATTTGGGCAGGGTGGCAGCGACATGATCGAGTAAATCGGCTTTGCCGCTGTCGTCTTTGGGCAGGTATGTATTAGTAGGCATTGTTGTTTTATCCTAAAATGATTAAAAATTCGTAAAAATAAATGACCGTTTCCTAAACAGTATTCCCCTATACCGTTTCATTGTTTCCCGAACCTTGGGAAGCGTTTTTCGATGATTTTTGAATGCCTCTCAAGTCTTGCGGAGCATTCCTCAAGGCTTGAGACATGGTGCAAAATCTCTTAGCTCGTTTCTCAAGGCTTGAGGAGTACTCCTTAAATACTGGTGGCTTTTCTCAGCCGCCGAGGAATGCTCCTCAGTGCTTGGGAAAGTGTCCCAAGGCTTAAGGAGTGCTCCGCAAGGCTTGAGGATTGTTTCGCAACAGATGTAAAAGGTGAAAAATGCTTGGGGATTGTTCCTCAGCATCGTTGCGATGTCCCAAAGTCATTTTCATATCCATGATTTTATTTAAAAAACAGATTATTGAGAAATCCCTTTATCTCATTCCAGATGGTTTATTCTGTTAGCGACAAAGCAGACAGGTAATATTCCAATTTGGAAAAACCTTTATTTTTATAATTGATTTGCACTTTTATAAGCCTAGTGGACGTAAATGTCAATAAATTAAATCACTTTCCAAGATTACGCCCTTTGCATCAGAATCCACAAAAATTTCCTAACAGTACAATAGTTATTCATAAGCCCGGAATAACCACTCGCTACGCTTGGGTGGTCTTATTTCGGCCTACGCCTATTGTTCGTTATCGCTGAAAATTCCGAAATTAACCCTTAAAAACTTTAAGATTGGGTATAAACTTTTATGTTACTTGCCCTGTTTAAATGATCCCGAGCATGGTCAATGTTTAGCCCGGATGTACTAACGGTAAAAGTGTGTTGTTCCTCGGTCTATCCAGCGGGTAACTTTTTTCCTTTGCAGGGTTGGTCAACAGGCTTGTGGAAGCCAGACAAGATATTTTTGCATTATACCCGTCAGTCAGGGGTTGCGACTTTCGGTTTTTATCCTAAAGCTCATTTTGAGCAGCCAGTTCCTGTAAAGCCGAATGACTATGTTCCGGAAACTTTCGAATCATTAATTTTTACGAGGTCAATATTTTAACTTTCCTTTAATTTGGAGTAGCATTGCTATCATACAATGAACTGGTTAGGACAGGCTTCACAGCAATCCCTTTTATATTGATTATGAACAATCAACAGCGTCTTAAAAAGCAGATTGAAAGCCAGATTAAACGCATTAAACAAGCGGAACATGACCGGCCGAATCTGTTATCACAAACGGTCTATATCGGTACCTTGGGCCTGGTGATGGTATTGCCTATTATTGGTGGTGTTTATCTGGGGCATTGGCTGGACGGTAAGGTGGACGGTTACTCAACGCGGTGGACGCTGAGTTTATTGTTTACCGGTTTGGTTATCGGTATTTTTAATGTGTACTTTCTGATTAAGGAAAAATAGGGAAAAGCCTTCTCCAAAGGGAGAGCAACGCGAGGGTTTCAGGATGAAGGGAATATAACTGCTTGATTTTATTCTCCTCACCCCAACCCTCTCCAACAGGAGAGGGAGCTAAGTCCTGCCG
>JBAXUR010000141.1:0-7768 GCA_037129595.1 Methylococcaceae bacterium
TACCTACCTACCTACCTACCTACCTACCTACCTACCTACCTACCTACCTACCTACTGACTAAGAATGATAATGGAAAGGTGAGTAATCTTCATGTGTTTTTAACTTGGTTAAAATCGTCAGCATACTTCCTAATAGTAAAGCCGCTTCCTTTTCAAGTTAGCATAAGTAAGTATTTATACGGATTGTTTATTTAGTTTGAAGTGTTATGCTCTGATTGTGTTGCAATATTAATAATACATACGCTGTTTGATTTGCTGAATAAGTTTTAAAACCCAGAGCGTCCGATCATGAATATTATAACTAAATAGTCAACGTCAGTTGGGCATGCCACCTCATCAGGACTCAACACTACCTCCAGTATTTTCGGCATGTGCATGAAGCGCATTTAACCAGAAACTCGGGACTATCCATTGTCATGTCAAAGAAAAACTTGACTCCGGTCATGGTCGCATTAGATGAAAAACGAAAAAATGTATATTTTCAAAAAACAGTCCAAAATTGCGGCCTCTTGACAGGCCTAAGGCAGTACAATGAAACTTAAAAAATGGTTTGAAAACTGGGAATTAACCAAACTTAAGGTTAGCATTGGTTGGTTGGAAACTGAATGGCAACCCCAGGAAGCTGACCGTGATGCTGCCTGGGAACTATATGTGGAAATGCTAACCCGTATCACTTCACAGCCTCTGGCCGATACCGACGGTGTTGAAAAAACGGCCCTCGATAGTGTGTATGCGCTGTTTGGTATTACTCGTGAAATTCTGCGTCGTAAAGGCCGTGATTGCATACAATTCAGTAAAATAGCAGTAATCGTACTGAATCAAATAGTTAGACCATTTACTGCAAAATGGCATAAATTCGCGTTGGCTGAGACTGCCTTTGGAGACGCAGAGCAACGTCAGGAGTTTCGTAAAGACCTAGAAGTTCTGCAAGTGGATTTAAGGAAATACACCAAAGCATTAGCAAACATCGCCGATGTGGAAGATTTAACCGAACTGGCGTTTGATTAAAGCTTCGCTGGGGCGACTGACGAGAAACTAGATTTTATGCGATTGGCCTAACCGATACCGAAGAATAAAAAACTATAAAAATATAAAAATATAAAGTTTCTTACAAAAAAATATTATTAAACATTCTGAAGCCGCTAGGTTTTGACTAGAAAATCGAGTCGACGCTCTTAGTTCAATCGTAGGAAAAACAAAAATGACAAGTAAGAGATTTCAAGTCGCGCTTTCCTTCCCCAGCGAACATCGTGAGTTTGTATCACAGGTAGCTAATTTTCTGCAAAAGGAATTGGGATTTCAGAACGTTTTTTACGATGAGTGGTGGCAAGCAGAATTGGCTCGTCCTAATTTGGATACCTATCTTCAAAGTATATATCACGACCAATCTGAACTGATTGTGCCATTTCTTTGTGAAGATTATGAGCAGAAGGAATGGTGTGGACTGGAATGGCGGGCAATCCGCGATTTGATCAAGCGACGCAAGGACAGCGAAATTATGCTCACGCGTTTCGATTATACAAATATTCCTGGTCTATACAGTATTGATGGCTATATTGAATTACCACAATACAGCGCAGAAGAGGTGGCGAACCTAATTCTTAAACGTTTACAGGATATCAACAGTGTTGATACTCCGCAGGAGAAGAATTTAAGTATTCCGCCAAATTTACTTTCAAAAGACGTACAGGAACTTTATAAGTTTCAGAAAGTTGTTAGTGAATTCGTGAATGAACGGTTAAAAGAGGGATCAGATAGTTTAATATTAATGGACTTGGACAAAACTCGATGCGAAAGGGCAGTTGACAACCCATTTGATCAAATCGCTGATCGAACAGGAAAGGCTGAAGAACGACTCCCAGCTAAGCAGCGCATTGTTGATTTTTACAATGAAGCGCATAAGTCGTTCCTCATACTGGGTGAACCTGGGGCAGGAAAAACTACGCTATGCCTCGAACTTATGCGAGATTTAATGACTCAACCAGCCACGAATTCACTGACAGTACCCATCTTGGTAAATTTGTCTTCCTGGAATCAGAGTGAAACTTCATTAGCATCGTGGTTGTGCAAGGTAATTAGTGAAATATACGGAATGCCTAAAAAAAGTTGCGAGGCGTGGCTAAAAGACAATCGTTTGGTGCTCCTACTGGATGGCTTAGACGAGGTTAGTCATGACCAACGAATTGCTTGTGTTAAGGCGATCAACCAACACATGACAGATTATGGGCTAGAGCCCGGCCTTATGGTGTGCAGTCGTCTTGGTGAATACGATGCCCTTGTGGCACAAAACTCAAAATTAAGGCTGCACAGCGCTATGCGGATTGAAACACTGACTACCGAACAAGTGGATGCCTATTTAAGAGCTGCCGGTTTAAACACTCTACGCACTGCTTGGCTCAACGATCCAATTTTACAATCCTTAGCTACATCTCCTTTTATACTGGATATTATGTCCCAGGCGTATGCAGATGCAAGCACAGAAAGCCTCACATCTCCTCAAATTGTAACTACTGAAGTGCGTATCAAACATTTATTCGACACCTATATGAATCGCATGTTCGAACACCGGCCCCGGACTAAACATCCTTACGAAGAGAAGCAAACTGTTGGTTGGCTTACCTGGCTTGCCAAAAAAATGCAGGAGCATTCTCAGAGTGAATTTCTGATTGAGCGACTTCAACCGAGTTGGTTGTCGAATAAAAGCCAATTGTGGCTTTATACGTTATTTTCGCGACTATTGGTTATGGCGGCTTGGTTTCTTCCAGTGATATTTATGCCTAGTTCTTGGCTTACGCAGGATATACCCGACTTGAAATTAACTGCTGACCAAGTTGTTCACGGAATGTTAGTTTCTTGGTGGATAGCATTTATTTTAGTGATTATCCTTGACAGCGCTCAGTTCACTTTGTTGTACAAAGCCCAACAACTTCGGCCGCCTGCGCCGATTTGGAAAAAATTTGCCTGGATTTCTCTCTATACCGTATTGAGTACTTTAGCAGTCTGGGTTTTCTCTGTCGGCAAAATCGAAATGCTAATGTTTGCTCCAGTTTTAGGTCTTTTCATGGGCTTACAATATGCCCGCCGAGGGGCGCTAAGTGTTTGGCGAGATATTTACCCCGTCGAAGTTCTATCGTGGTCTGGAATGGGGGCATTGAAAGGCAGTCTAGTTGCTTTCGCATACATGATTTTGACGATCGCTTCGATTTTCGTAGTTCTTTTTTATTATATGGGGCTGTTTGCGAAGCCGGAATTGTTATGGTCAATGCAATTCTGGACCGATTTACTAAAAGGGTTAGCAGCACAGCCTATATGGGGAGCCTTTGCTTTACTTGCTATAGAAACAGGAATAATCATAGGTGGCCTTCGCGTTAAGGCTTTAGAAACTGTCACTACACCTAATCAGGGAATAAAATCTTGTATTAAAAACTCTGTTCGCGCATTAGTAATTTCAGCAATTTTCGCTGCACTTTTTACTGTCGCCGCTTTAGTGTATGTGCCGTCCTGGATTTTGCTCATTCCATCCTTTTGGCTGACCGCTATTTGGCTCGCATTTTGGTTTGGAGCCCAAGACGCAATTTATCATGGTACTCTACGTGTCCTGCTTGCTCAATCGAAGGCTGCACCCTTGAAAATTGCTCATTTTTTAGACTATGGGGTAAAGCTTGGTTTCTTGAAAAAAGCTGGCGGTAGTTACGAATTTATTCATCGGACTCTATTAGAGCACTTTGCAGCGATGTAAATTTTATATTGTAATGACAGAGGAGGCCAAAATGCAAATAGCCTATAACAAGCGGTTGCACGATTAAATATCTCGCATCATCTAGATGGGTCGTTGATCTTGTGATATCTGATCATGACATGGTATTGGTTTTGCATGGAATAGGGTTATTTGTATATGGTTGGTTCATATGCCAAATTACGATCCATCGTGCTCAATTTTTTAGGGAGACTTGAGTAACCGGTTTGGGTATACATATACCCATCACTAGCGACCCCAGAATGATAGCTTTTCAATCATAAGCAGACTTTGATTAGCATTTGCCGACCGGCGGCAGTTGGCCGGGGTGAGGTAGTGATAATGTCAATGTGCTCGCCGAATACCGGACACCCGACTGGGTCACAGGATGCCTTAACTATTAAAATTGGATAGTAACCTCGACCGGCGGGTTGTGGCCGTCAGCGGCCCACCAACTTTTGATAAAAAGTTAGCGGAGCTGGTTTTTTGTTCAACGTTCGGTATCGACCCACAAGAGACACTCAATCCAGTTAACCGAATGGCAACATAAATACTATAAGCGGACGGTCGATTCTAGCGTGTCAAGCGGAGCATAGGTATTTATACGTATTGTTTTTTTAGTTTGAAATGTTATATTTTTTACCAGTTGAAATGGTAAGGCATTTTTTACTATCAATGGCTGCCAGCGACCCCTTGCGGTCTATCATTCTATCTGATTTAATGTCAGCAAATTGATCATTACCGGCCATTATTAGTTATCACCGAAGATATACGTAAATGAAATCTTTGTGCTGATTAAGAAATTACCGTGTAGAAGATCATATGCCGGTAGATACTTGATCAACAATTTAATTCCTGGTTCGACGTCAATCGAGGTTGAAAGATGAAATTAGCAAAAGAGTGGGATGGAAACTTAACCGAGTTAATTTCTGAATACAGCTACCAACCCGAGTTAACACGTAAACTTGATGGCGTAACCAAAGAAGCCTTCGATCAACCATTGGTAAATGAAATTGTTCTATGGAAGGTAAATCGTTACGCCCCTTTGTCATCGAATACGTTGGTAGCGTGAAACGAGCTGAGCAAAATTGAACCTGGAAAACACAAAGAAAGTGAATCTATCCTCAAAAACTTGCTGCGTGAACCAGGAGTTGATCTTCCAATGGCATCTACACTGCTAAGATTCAAGAATCCGCAGGTGTTTCAAATCATCGACCGCCACGCTTACCGAGCACTTAACGGAGAAGACTATCCACTATATTCAGCATCGGGACTCGACAAGAAGATCGAAGTCTATTTCAAATATCTTGATGGGTTGATTGCATTGTCACAATCGAAGAAAGTCGAGTTTAAGATACTCGACCGAGTGCTTTATGTTTTTGACAAACAACACAACGGCAAGCTTTAACGCCGAATAAGGCGCTACACCGGACAGCAATAAGCGACGCTCCTTAGTCGCTCCGTTTTTGCTACCTGTAAGCTTGGTCGTTAGACGGTTATGGTCGTTAAAATAAGCAGTTGAGATTATAATGGAAACCACATCTGAATTCACACTAGCACATATTTCTGATTTGCATTTCTCTGATGGAACTGTTCAAAGTAATCCAAATCATTCTCACTCTATTCAACTATTGAAAGGGCTTCAAAACCATTTAACTATACTTGGAGATATTGATTTTTTAATCGTTTCTGGTGATGTAAGTAATTATGGTGATGAACAGAGCCTAGTTAATGCTAGTGGGTGGCTATTTAGTACTATCCCTATAGGCAAGGGAGAGGTCACTGGTCTGAACTTTCCATCCGAACGAGTCCGAGTCGTACCGGGAAATCACGACGCATGGAATGCAACCAAATCTGGAACCTTGATTGACAGGAGGCAAAAATCGCTAGCAAATTATAATTACGCTTTTCCAAATCACCAGATTCCCCATGGTGGGTGTTATTATGACTGGCAACAAAAAGGACAAAATGGTCTGTATATCGCTTTTGTCGATTCCTGCTTCTTGGGAGACACGGAACCGGATACTGAATCTACCTTCGGCACTATGAGAGTTGATAAAGCTATTGCGAAAGGGAGATTAACTATTGAACAAACTTAACAACTTTTGGAGTGGTATGACAAAGGAAGCAAGGGATACCTTGAAAACCCAAATGTTCTAAATACATACATCGATCAAGGCATCTTCGCCGCAAGTCTAAAAATTCTGGTAATGCATCACTATCTTTTTGAACCTCCCGAAAAGAAAAGTGACTACTTTATGAATTTAGACCACAGGGATATTATTTTTAGAAATATTGCACTTTCAGACTTTGATGCCTTGATTTGTGGGCATAAGCATGTAGCTGGCTTTGATGTTCATGATTATGGGGATCATATTGATGCGCGGGCAGTAAATCGCTACATGACGAATTACTTTAGACGCCTGATTGGACTTGAGTCACTGCCTATTCAATTTGTAGATGGAGATGGAAAGCGTTTATCAAAACCATTAACTCAAATAGCGGAAATTATTGGTAGCTGGTACAAGAAATTCAATAATTCGCACACAGAAACACAATCGTTGATAACTGATACCGAGATTGCTGAAAAAGTTTTCCAATTACTTAAGGATGGACTTGATGATCCAGACAACCTAAAACGCACGGTAGAGAAATTTCTACATGACGTTGGCACAACTGGCGCTTCTTTGCTAGAGTCGAAAGAATTAAAATCAATTCAAAAACGCATTTCTGTTGGATTAAAACCTCAGGAAAGAAAGGACTTACGTAGAGTGGCAGACGCTATTTCAAAAGTATCGAGAGACCTTAAGTCCAGACAATTCCTTCAGCTTATGTCGGGTTCATCGGCCAAAGCTTATACTACTTCTGACAAAAACCGTTCTTTTCACATTTATCGAATCATACATAATAATACTGGTTGGAACCTGGTCTGTGAACGCTACACCTGGGATGGTGGTGCGTTCTCTAATAGTCCAACCTTGCGATACCACTCTTTCAAAAGAAAAATTTAATGGGAACCGTCTAACTGTCTCTTCCAGCGCACCCGCGCCACGAAGCGGCTTAGTGTTTTCGGGTTTTGTGGGGTGGTACGGATGCGCTAAACGCGGGCGTTAATCGGCAGCTTTCGAATTTACTACAGCCATCTACTGAAATCCTTGAATGTCGCAAAGTGGCCGTTGGTTGTCGGTCACGACAGGCAGGACTCGACCCGTTGCTGACTTAGGTGTGTGAAATTGGTGTGACAGGAATTGGGTGCCAAGCGGTCCTTAAGGTTAACACAGTTGCTCGATTGCAAGACCTGACCCCATGTCCTTGCAAGCCGTTACACATAGGCATAAACTTATGAAATTTAATAAATAAAACAACAAGATAATCGTTACAACGCTCTGCGTTGTAACGCCACCGAAGACGCTCTAGCGTCTTCATGAGATGTTACAGGACGCTGGAGCGTCCACTCACGCATTCCAACAAACACGATGAACAAATAACAGTTACAATCATAATCGTGCATGGTTGTGTTGGGTTGCCAAAAAGACGGCAACCTAACCTACGCGGCTAATGATAGTTGGGTGTCCGAGTGAGAAGTTACTAGGATGGGGGAAGGTCAAACATTGGGGGGAGTTCTTATGGCACTGTTTTCATCAGAGTGTGAGAAGTGCGGCAGAGGAGTCCATATCATCAAGGTACGCGGTAGGGCGGATGCCCGATAGGGTGATCCGCCATCCATGACATTCGGTCATTCGGTGACCATGCGTCGGAAACCCTATCAGGTTCCGACTTACGCGTTCCGCAAGCTCCATGCTGGCTAAGCGGTTTATACGGGGTACTTGGTACCATTTAAAAATCAAAATAGAATAAAGTTATGAGCGGTAAATTTTGGCTTGGTAGTTCCGAAGGCATCTTTGCGGATGCCTGTTATTCCAATGGATGTGTTTGGCTTAGTAGTTACGAAGGCTTTGATGTCGA
The DNA here is from genome assembly GCA_037129595.1 of Methylococcaceae bacterium. Taxonomy (GTDB): domain Bacteria; phylum Pseudomonadota; class Gammaproteobacteria; order Methylococcales; family Methylomonadaceae; genus Methylobacter_C. Next base: position 7,703 of record JBAXUR010000141.1, read on the forward strand.
TGCGGATGCCCGTTATTCCAATGGATGTGTTTGGCTTAGTAGTTACGAAGGCTTTGATGTCGATGC
>JBAXUR010000142.1:0-7618 GCA_037129595.1 Methylococcaceae bacterium
GTTGCCATAGTAAATGTCCTGTTTGTGATTGATGGTAACCGTTAGAAATATGGTAGTTTAATCATTATGGACATTGAAAGCCGGGTTAAATGTCCCTATCTCCTCCTTGAAGTATGCGGATGAGTTGCTTTTTTTGCTTTTCAGATCCAGGGATTCCGGCGATTTTATCAATCGCTTTTAGCTGCTCGTCACAGTCACGCCGGCCTTGCCTGATTTTATCAACTTCTTGACCAATAATTTTTGCTTTCATCGAAATGGTGCGATTGCCCAGCATGGCCGCATATTTACGTAGTTCAATATTGCGCCGTTCCCACCGCTCGGCCATGGTATCAAATATTTTAAAAGATTCATTTAAGGGTGAGCCTAATGCCCATAACTCCACTGATTGGAAGAGCCAATCTTGTAAATATTTTGGCGGCTCAAGACCGTTCGTCCGGTAATTATGCCAATTCAATAAATTTTCAACGGGCTTTGTCATTTGACGACTCCACGACTTCCCACTCGCTGTCATCATCCGACTCCTCCAGGATCGTCTTGCAATAAATAGACAACACGCGCGGCTTTTTAAAGCCGGGAACTGCACAGGGTGTTTGCGTAGAATACCGCGTTGTTTTGGATTTTTTATCGAACTCGGTTCGGACGAGTACGCGTATTTCTATCAAACCTCTAAACAAGTCCGTCATTCCAAGCTTAAGCGGCTGTCCCTGAGCATTGGCTAGTCTCTGCACTGCTTTGTAGAAGGCATCGGGGATTAGCCACAGTTCGCTCTTGGTTTCGTCCTCGACATCACAGTCGAAGTCATCCTTTGCTATATTGCCCAACTCGCTTTTTTTGATTTTGGCCTGCCTGATCCAACCAATCTGATCGCCTTTTCCTGCTATGGATTCAGCAAAGCCTTCTTTTTCTGCCAGCTTACGCCAGCCCCAGGTGTAGGGGTTGAAGGTTGGCGGCCCTTTGGTGAGGTAATTGGCTACATAGAATTCGCCGCTTTTAAAACCGGCGCCCAACAAGCGGATAGCCCTTTCGGCTTCGTCACTATCTTTTTGAAATTGCCCTTGCGCCCGGATGACAGATTGCAGGCCTTTGTCGATGGTGGCTCTATAGCCCTCCGCATCTGATTTTTTAATGCCTCCCACTTCCAGGCAATACTCCAAATACAGATCCGTAGCGCATTTGAGCTGTGCGTAGCTCTCGGCAAATCGTGCGTGACTACCAGTCAAAAATTTATCGGGTGATTTCTTGGCTTCATCGCGTTCAACTTGACACGTTTTCCTGAAAGTTCGCTTTAATTCAGACATTCGGGGAGCAAGCCATTGGATATAGGTCGCCATTGCCTTTGAATACTTGCCTTCAACGGCTTTGTGTTGAAGGCTCGTTAAAAATGACGAATCAGTCGTCAAATTAATGTCGCCTCGTTTTATTTCCACGGCCAATAACCGCCCCAGGGTTGATGAGCTACCATCGGGAATGATTTCGCCGGTGATGAATGGCATACAGCGCGGGCGGACCATTTTTTGTGCGCTCATATCTGCATTTGCACGGCTGCGGGCGTTTTGATCGCCGGTCTCTTCGACCAAATGATTAAACTTCTCTATTTTTTCGTCGCGTTGTTTGCGGCTGGCACCCGGTTTGATGTCATCGATGGCCAAAGATGCATCCTTGATCCGATGGGATTTAATAGTCAGTGCGGTCTGGCTGTCTTTAAAACCGGCGGGTAAAATGCGATATCTATACTTGCAAAAGGCCGATTGTGCCAGCGCCATAACTTCGGTTTTGCCACAGCCTGTTTTTCCCGCCAAAAATAATGAAAAATCGACAGCATAGGCTTCCCCTAGAACGGATCGGACATTGCCTGCAAATATGGAGACGCCGACGGCCAAGTTGTTCCCCCCGGCAATGGTCAAAAAATCAAACAATTCCCTGGCTATCGTGGGATCTTTATCAGGTTCGGGTAGACTGAAATCTGCCAATTCTTCGAAACCCAAATCGACGCGGATACTGCTATCCAAGCCGTTGGCACCTATGGCACCAGAGCCGCTCAGATAATGCCATTCATTTTTAATCATACGCCAGCCGGTGTGTTGGTATATGTCAATTATGGGTATGTCGCCGGATAAAATCAGGATAGCGTTTGCCAGTTGGCGTGGCGTGGCGGCGTTGGCTTCGCTGATTGCCAGTGCCCCCCAATTTTTGAGCGCCCACTGCATGGCATTATATTGTGTGGCTGGGATCGTTAGAGTCGACAACACGCGTCCGCTTTTATGCTTGGCGATAATAGAAAAGGCCGTGGTGGTTTGAATACCGTCGTCAAAATTATGTTGCTCATCAATAAGGGCAACAAAATTATGGGTTAGGGCGGTCTTTTTCTCTACGGGAGTCCCGTCTTTGATTATATATTGTTCGCAAAATAACCAAATACGGCCCTCACTAATGCAATATTTACCGACGCGGCGGTCGGCAAATTTATCGACTTCCAAATTATTTGAGACGGGCTGCGCTGTTTTGAGGACATTAAGGATTGTCGGCGGCTTGTCGCTGGATTTCATAGCACGCCACCCTGATTTGCATAATCGTTAAAATCACCTGAGATCGGTGGCACGGCCAAAAAACCGCCCACGGCATGGGCGGCTTTTTTTGCTTTGGTTAAGCCCGTATTACCCGGCTTTGTGTCATCATTATCGGCGGCTATGATGATTTTCTTTTTGGGATCTGCTGCGCGTACTGCTTGGGCTACCGGTAACAGGTTATCGGCACTCATGGCGCATAAAACCTGAAAGCCGGTGGCTTCATGTAATGACGCGCCGGTGGCGTAACCTTCGCAGATTAAAACCTCGTCGTTAGTGGCTTGGCCTATGGCGTGGAAGACGCCCGTAGCTAGTCCGCCCCGCAAAAAATCCTTATCACGATTTTCCAACCTCGGATGTGCTTGTTCGAAAATGGCCTGCACGTTCCAAACTTTGCCGTAAAGATCAATCAAGGGCACCAAAATAACATTTCTAACATTGATGTCCTCCCACTGGCCAGCCACATTTTTTCGGTGCTTTGTATAGCAACCCAGTCGATACAATCCGTGCGATTCGACCCGCTTACGTTGTAGGTACGGGTGATCATTTCCAGTTATCGGCTTGGCTATGGCGAGCAAATGCCGGGCTTTAATCGCTGCCCGTTCGTGACTCTGGGCTATTTGCTGTTCATTTCGTTTTTTGGTGGCGTCACACTGGAGGCGATCGGCTTGTGTAAATGGCTTATGACCGGCACCAGACTTCCATTTGCCAGAAATTTTTGGATTTTTGTCATCTTTGCTGGTTTTGTGATCCGTGAAAAGACCGTTGGGTATTCCATCCAGGTACAATTTGTAGGCGCCATTTTGGCTACCCTGTTTATGACCGGCAATATGGTAACGGTGCCACCGGCCATCTCCTATGATGGCTTCAACCGGCGGTGTAACGCCAGCTTCAGACATCGCTTTTTTAAAGGCGTCGATAATATCGTAAGTGTTCATTTCTTGTGCTCCTTGCGGGTGACATCCAGCGTCCCATAGGGTAAAATAACCCTGCGTTTATGGTTGTTGGATCTCTAAAAACCCGCATTGAATTGGTGGATTCTTTGTGGGTTTTTTTATGCCTGTTGGTTTTGTGCGATTTTTAATTTCGCAAAAATATGTTCATAGGATTGAGCATCAAGTTGGTGTCCACGGTCAATAGCGGAACCTCGCAACCAAAAATCTAGGCAACCAAAAAATCCGGTTATAAAGCCATGCAAACCTTCTACGCCCTCCGGACGCTCTAATAAAGACAAAACAATGTCCCGCATGGGGCTGCATATTTCTTGTGCATCGTCATGCAATGCTTTAATTAACATTTCGGAATAAAATTGCCCAATACAACAGTCATTTTCAAAATCGCCGTTAAGCTCGACATCAAACGAAAGTACCGCTTTATCATTTATTAATTCGATTATTTTGAAAAATGGAAGACTGGTAATGTAAGACAAACCGTCATGCTTGAATTGATTTACACCAATCAGGTGAATAACGTTAGTTCTGTCGTTGTTATTGCTCATGACTTTCCTCCATAATCACTTTTATCAGTTGCTCGAGTAGATACAGATAATCGTCATTCCAGCCCCTAACGTGGCGTATATGGATTACTTCATGGAAGAGCCGGAAGGCTTCGGGATCCAGCTTGATCAGTTCGCCAAGACTGTGCAGGAAAGGTTTGTTGGTTCGATAGGCACTAAGGAAGGCATCCGCTAAAAACCGCCCGGAATGGCCGCCATCGGCAATGCGCTTTAACAATAAATCAGATTCTAAGGGTAAAGTTTTAAGCCCTATTTCTTGATTCTGTTGTTTGATTATGTCGCTAAGTGGTGCACGGCGTGGGGTGTTTATTTCGAATGGTTGCCCGGTTTGGGGGTGGGCGCTGTTGCCCGGTGTTGTGGTGTTCATAGCGGTTGTCCTTGTAAGGGGTATAAGCCGCCGCCCATTGGTCTTAATCTTTGGGCGGTGGGAAGTATCAAGTTAAGACTACCGCCAAGGCGCGGCCAGACTTTTGAGGGTCTGCTCAATACTACCCACCATGACAAAATTGATCTGTGTTTTTGATGGGTACAAAAAAACCACGTTTGATAGTGGCCTATTGTGGCCTTGTTCGGTGTCTTAATCCCGGTCGTACTTTTGCACGACAAGGATAGTATAAACCGCTTATTGGTATTCGTACACACTCTTTGTGTAAACTCGGTTAGTTTCCAGCGTCTTTTTTTGCGTCGGTTTTCGCGGCTTGGCTTGGTAAGGGGTTCATCTTTGCTCATGGCTGCGATCCCCCTTCCAGCGCCGCCAAGAAAGCGCGTAACTCGGTAACGGGCCATACCCGGCACCGTGGCGACAAAAGTGTTCCTGGTGGATAAAGGCCTTTTTTTATGCCATTGTCCAAAGCGTTGGACGATATACCCAAGACTGCCAGGACTGACGGCTTCCTGACGACGCCTTCTGGCGGTAACGGGGCAGGTATGTAAGTAAGTTTTTTTCTGGGTTTTTTGGTTGTTGTGATGTCTTGTGACATAGTAATAGGCCTTATTGGGTTAAAATCCAATATCAGCTTACCGAAGGAAACGAAAATCAACCTCCAAAAATTTCGCTTAATTTTCGTTTTTTTTACGGATTATATTTCTAACCTGCGAGGGTGTTAGTTGGTATGTTTTGGCAATTATTGACGCTGCATTGGTTTTCTTGCCATCTTTACAAAGTCTCGCATAATCTCGGATGAGATTTTCATCACGTTTTATATTTTTTGTTTGCCTTAAAATGCCTGAACGTTTGCCGCCCGCTTTTGCATGTAAACGTCTTTCACCGTAACGAGCAAGGTCATCAATGTATTTTTGTAGCTTTAAATTACGGCGTAAGCATGCCATTTTATCGTTGACGAGAATTTCATAATCAGATTTTAAAAAATAACCCTCTTTTTCTTTTTTAAAAAAGTCCTGATTTATTTCTTCAAATTCTGACATAACCGATTTCAATATTTTTGAATTGGTATTTTTTAGCGAGACTAATTTAGACCTTTCATCAAGCCCTGTTAATGCGATTTCAAATCGGCTTTTGTTATCTTCCATTAACGCCCCTTCGCGCCGCCCCTTATTTGTAGATCTTCAAGCCAGCCGGTAAGGGTGCCGGTATTCGTCCGCTAAAACTAGGCTTGAAGATTGCCATTCTACCCGATTGCTTGGCTTTTGCCGTTTTTATGCCTGTGGATCGGGACAAGCAAGCGTTTTTTCCTGGCGCAATAACGCTGTTTTTTTAGCAATTCATTGCTAAAAACCAAAAAAACCCAAAAAAAACCCCAAGAAACCCCACGAAACCCCAATCCTTTGGGGTCTCTTTTTTGGCCTGTAGGCCGCATTCTATCTATATATATATCTTTAGACCCCAAAAAACCAAAAAATATATATATATACCTTCTTTTTATTTGATGACACTGCCCCTTTGGCAAGCGCCGGCAGGCAGGGATAATTAACCGGCGGATGGTGGCATCTAAACGGTGGGTGAAAAATATCGGCAAGGCAAAAACCCCCCGCTACCCGGCGTGGGGCTTTTGAAGGGTGCGGGGGGGGGTGTAGAGGGTTACTTGGCTTTAGCTAGGCGGGTTTTCTTATGGGAATTACTTGAGCGCCTAATTTTAAACCGTCCAGATAGTCAGCCCATGATTGCATCATGCGTCGGCGCTCGTCCAGGTATTGCGCCCGGTTATACGCCGCCCTGACTGCATCCTTTGGCATGTGGCATAGTTGGCGTTCGATTGCGTCCGGACTCCAGCCTTGTTCATTGAGCAAGGTTGATGCTGTTGTTCGAAAGCCGTGCGGGGACATTGCTTCGGCATCATAGCCTAATGTCCTTAGGGCCGTGCGGATGGTGTTGTCTGACATGGGGCGGCCATCATTACGACACGACGGGAAAACATAACGCACTGATCCGGTAAGCGGCTTTATTTCTTCCAGTATGGTAATTGCTTGAGTAGAGAGTGGGACAATATGCTCAACTTCTGTTTTGGTGACAAAGTATCGCCATTCCTTGGCGTTTAAATCAATGTCCTTCCATTCCATTTGCCGTATTTCGCCTGGCCGTTGGAATAACAAAGGCGATATCCGGAAGGCGCATTGCACGACAAAGGTGCCTTGATAGCAGGCTATGTCCCGTAGGAGTTGCGCCACGTCCTTGGGCTCTGTCAATGCCGCCCGGTGCTTAACTTTTTTTGCCGGGATCTGTGCGCCTACGGCTTGCGCCGGATCGTAGTCAGTGAGACCGTGGGCGATTGCATAACTGAAAACTGCGCTTATTTCGGCATGGACGCGGTGACCTGTTTCCAGTTTGTTAAATAGTGGTTTTACCAGGCTAAAAATATCCGGTGATTTAATCTCATTGATGGCCATACGCCCAATAGCTGGAAAGACGTGCAAGTGAAAGCGTTGGATTTTTTTATTGTGGGTGATCGGTTTAACGGTGTGGACGTTTGCCGCTAACCAGTTACGCGCTACGTGTTCAAAGCTGTTAAGTATCGGTAAGCCATCATCAACACGCTTGGCGTTTTCTGCCGCTAATCGTTTATCATTTTTTGCTGCTTTTCTTGAGCTGCTTGGGTCTATGCCTAGACTGATTAGTTTTCTGGCATCTTCTGCCTTGCGCCTGGCATCTGCTAAACCGATAACCGGATAGACACCCAAGGATAATGTTTTACGCTTGTCATTTGCGCTGTAATCAAAACGCCACCACTTGGCACCATCGGGTTTAATAAGTAAATGCAGACCGCTGCCATCATTAAGTCGTTTAACTTTATCGCCTGGCTTGGCGTTACGAACAGTAACATCTAATAGAATTTGTTTAGGCATTGGAGTAACTCGGATTGAGGTAAATTTGCAGTAACTTTTGTTGCTGCTTTCAAGTTACTGTATAAGTTACTGCAAAATTTGTCTATGGTTACTGTATTCTGTTGGTATTCGTTGGGCAATAAAAAACCCGCCAAGCCTTAAGACTTGCGGGTTTTTACTTTTGTTTGTGCTTCATTGTGTCTCGTTGTATACTCATTTGGTACCGAGAAGAGGACTTGAACCTCCACGAGCGTACGCT
>JBAXUR010000143.1:0-7386 GCA_037129595.1 Methylococcaceae bacterium
CGATTTTTGATTTAGATAATACCCTGATAGCCGACGACAGCGATTACCTGTGGGGGCAGTTTCTTGTCGACCTGGGCGTTGTTGATAAAGAGCACTATGAAAGCGCCAACGTCAGGTTCTATAATGAATACAAACTAGGCACCCTGGATATTGTTGAGTTTCTGCGTTTTTCCCTGAACCCCCTGGCCAATAACGACCCTGAACAACTTTATCAATGGCGGGCGCAATTTATTCAGGATATCATCACACCGATATTATTAAAACCGGCACAGGAACTGATCGCCAAACACAGGGATCGGGGCGACACCTTGCTGGTTATTACCGCAACCAACCGTTTTGTGACCGAGCCTATCGTTAAACTGTATGGCATTGAAAATTTACTGGCCACCACACCTGAATTTGTAGATGGAAAATATACCGGTGGTTTTAACGGCATCCCGTGTTTTCAGGAAGGTAAGGTAAAGTTACTGGAAGAATGGTTAAAAACTTCAACTGAAACCATGCAGGGCAGCTGGTTTTATAGCGATTCGCATAACGACCTGCCCTTACTCAAATTAGTGGACAACCCGGTAGCCGTTGACCCGGATGAAAAATTGACCGCTTATGCCAATGCAGTTGATTGGCCGATTATCAGCTTAAGGCAGGGCAAATGCCCGCATGAACATTTTCATAAGTAATCGTGTACCCGGCATTTTGCAAAACGTTAAAAGTGGCCAAAGACTAAGCACAACGTAATTATTCACCTCCCCCTTTGAAAAAGGGGGACTGAGGGGGATTTATCTAATAAAATCTCCCCTAACCCCTCTTTTTCAAAGAGGGGGACTGAATACTTACAGCACAACAACTAGGATCGTGCATGAAATAACTTAACCATTTATATCCCCTCACCCCAGCCCTCTCCCGGAGGGAGAGGGAGCAAGATGCCTAAGTTGTTTCATGCACATTCCTTGGCAGTTTATTTGCCCGCAAGAATAAGCGCTATAAAAAGGTCTGACAAATGTTGCCCTCTTTATTGCTTGATTAGTATTTAATTACATTCAGCTATTTTTTCTTACACCGGAGCAACCATGGGCCCTCATTATTTAAACCGTTTTTTCACCCCTAAATCAGTTGCCATTGTTGGTGCTTCAGAGCGCGAAAACAGTGTCGGTTATAGGCTCTTACTTAATATGCAAGAAGCCGGTTTTAAGGGTGGTCTTTATCCTGTCAATAACAAGCGCGACCAATTGCTGGGCTTAAAAGCCTATCCTGACTTGAATGCCATCCCTGAAGATTTGGATTTGGTGGTTATTGCCACACCGGCACCCAGTGTTCCCGGCATTATTCGACAATGTGGCGAAAAGGGCGTTAGCTCTGTCATTATTATTACGGCCGGTTTTGGTGAACTGGGTTCGGAAGGAAAACGGCTTCAGCAAGAAGTGCTGGATATTGCTCACCGTTATAATATCCGTATTATTGGCCCAAACTGTCTGGGCGTTATTCGCCCCAGTGGCTACCTTAATGCAACTTTTGGTGACGGTACGGTTAAAGACGGGAGCTTGGCGTTATTATCCCAATCAGGTGCCGTTTGTACCGCCATTTTAGACTGGGCCAAAGTACAGGACATCGGCTTTTCAACAGTCGTATCCATGGGCGGTGCAGCCGACATAGATTTTGGTGAAGTGCTGGATTATCTGGCAACCGACAGCAAAACCACCGGCATCTTGATGTATGTAGAAGGCATACGCGATGCGCGGCGCTTTTTAAGCGGACTTAAAGCGGCCGCTCGATTGAAACCCGTTATCCTGATTAAATCAGGTCGCCATGAGGCCGGTGTTAAAGCCGCCATGTCGCACACGGGCGCCATGGTCGGTGGCGATGATGTTTTTGATGCAGCCATTGCAAGAGCGGGCGTAGTGAGGGTCTACAGCATCACCGAATTATTTTCTGCTGCCCGCGTGTTGGCAAATAATTATGTGGTCAAAAAAGACCGACTGGCTATTATTACCAATGCCGGTGGCCCCGGTGTCATGAGTACCGATCGCGCCGAAGATGTCGGCATAATAATGGCTGAGCTGAGTCCGGCCAGTATTGAAGGATTAAATGAAGCTTTACCCGTACACTGGTCTCATGCCAATCCTGTTGATATTCTGGGTGACGCCACCTCTGAACGTTACCAAAAAGCGCTGGATATTTGCCTTAAAGATAAAAACGTAGACGGTGTGCTGGTTATTTTAACGCCTCAGGCAATGACCAATCCAACCCAAGTTGCGCTAAGCATCATTGAGGGTGCCAAAACCAGCAAAAAGCCGGTATTAGCCTCTTGGACAGGCGGCGAAAGGGTTCAGGAAGGTCGCGATCTTTTTGCCAACAGCAGGGTAGCTCACTTTAGCACCCCTGAAGTGGCTGTCGATGCCTTTTCATTTTTAGCCAAGTATGCCCAAAATCAGATTTTGCTAAAACAAATCCCTTCACCTACGGATGAGCTTGCAACGCCCGATGTTGAAGGTTCCCGTTTAATTATTGAACGCGTACTTTCAGAAGACCGTCAAGTTTTAACGGCTCAGGAATCCAAAGCCATACTGGCCGCTTTCCATATTCCGGTCACCCAAACCATCAAAGTATCCAGCGTAAAAGATGCCATGATTGCCGCTGAAACCTTGCGATTTCCAGTCGTTTTAAAGGTCAATATGGCAGAGTTTAGCCATAAATCCGATATTGGCGGCGTCCGGCTTAACATTAACAGCGTCCAGGATATTTCCCGTCACTATACGGAAATGGAAGCCGCCATTAAGCAACTGCATCCTGAGATAACTGAAGTTGGCATGACTGTCGAGCCTATGTTCCGAAGCCCCAATGGTCGTGAATTGATGATAGGCGTGGTCAGAGATCCTGTGTTTGGCCCTGCCATCAGTTTTGGTCTCGGTGGTACTATGGTAGAAATCTTAAAAGATAATGCTGTCGCCCTGCCGCCACTCAACGCCTACATGGTTGAGCAAATGATTGCCAAGACCAAGGCGGCCAAATATCTGGCGGCCTTTCGTCAATTACCGCCGGCCAATAAACAAGCCTTGATTAATGTCCTACTGAATATATCAACCATGGTCAGTGAGCTACCGGAAATTTTAGAGCTGGACATTAATCCGTTGATTGTCGATGAAAACGGTGTAATGGCAGTTGATGCCCGTATTAAAGCGCAAGTATCGCATCAACTTACCCGCTATTCGCACATGGCGATTCATCCTTATCCGCATGAATTAATCCAGTACTATCAATTAAACAACGGGGTTAATATCACGATCCGCCCTATCCGTCCTGAAGATGCTATTTTAGAAAAAGATTTCCATAATCGCTTGTCCGAACGCACGAAATATTTTCGGTTTATGCAAGCGTTACAAGAATTAACACCGGAAATGATAGTCCGCTTCACGCAAATCGATTATGACCGTGAAATGGCCTTTGTTGCCGTCACTGACGATGCAAACATGCCCAGTGAACTGGGTGTTGGCCGCTGCTTAATGAACCCGGATGGTAATTCAGTGGAATTTGCACTGGTGGTTGCTGACGATTGCCATTGTTTGGGCATAGGTTCCAAACTCATGACGACCTTAATGCAGACGGCCAAAGCCAAAGGCATCTCCTTTTTTGAAGGGGAAGTCTTGATCGTTAATAAACCGATGTTATCACTGATTACCAAGCTTGGTTTTAGTATAGAAACCATTGCCGATGATAATGAAGTCGTGCGCGTTGTTAAAGACTTAAGGCAATAATAAAAAGCCTGCGCCACCCGTATTGGCTTCGGGTGGCGCAGCGCTTATTAATGCCTTACCGGCTGCGGCGTTAGCTTCCAGATTTCACGATTGTATTCCCCAATCGTTCTATCGGTAGAAAATTTACCACTGTTGGCACAATTTAAAATACTCATTCGGATCCAATGATCTTTATCCCGATAAGCGTCTTCAACACGTTTTTGGGCATCGATATAACTACGAAAATCAGCAATCGTCATCCAGGGGTCGTGCGGACTTTTTATGGAATTGATCAGATCATCAAAAATACCCGGCTCAAATTGATTAAAATAACCGGACTCCAAAAGATGCATAACTTGCCGCAGGTCTTCATCCTGATCAATCATCGCAACAGGGTCATAGCAACCTCGCTTGGCCTCAATTTGCTCTTCGGTTAAGCCGAACAGAAAAAAGTTTTCATCCCCCACTTCTTCACGGATTTCAATGTTGGCGCCGTCCAGTGTGCCGATAGTAATGGCTCCATTCATCATTAGCTTCATATTACCGGTACCCGAGGCTTCTTTGCCGGCGGTGGATATTTGCTCGGATAAATCCACACCCGGACAAAGCCTTTCCATAGCTGAAACCCGATAATCCTTCAAAAACAGCATCGCTAATTTCTTATCTGTATCAGGGTCTGAATTAATGACCTGAGCAACATTATTGATCAATTTAATGATTTTTTTAGCCATTCGATAACCGGGAGCCGCTTTGCCGCCAATTAATACAAATCTTGGCACCCGGCTATCAACGTCACCGTTTTTAATACCGTTATAAAGATGAATCACATGCAATACATTGAGCAGTTGCCGCTTGTATTCATGAATACGCTTAACCTGTACATCTAAAATGGCATCCACATTAAAATTTATATCTGTGTCGTTTTTACGTTGTTTATAATCAATCAAACGCTGTTTTGCTGCCTGTTTAATGACATGCCAGCGCTGCCGAAATTGCGCATCCTCGGCATAAGGTTCCAGCTTTTTTAATTGCGACAAATCCGTAACCCACCCGTCGCCTATCGTCTCGGTTATCAGGCCTGCCAACCCCGGATTACAGGCGGCTAACCAGCGACGTGGCGTTACCCCATTGGTTTTATTATTAAACTTATGGGGCCATAAGGCATAAAAATCACTGAATAAGCCTTGCTGCAATAACTGAGAATGCAACCGGGCAACTCCGTTCACAGAAAAACTACCCACGATGGCAAGATGCGCCATTCTTACCTGCTGCTCATCCCCTTCTTTTATGATGGACATTCTGCGTAAACGCTCATTATCACCGGGCCAGCGCATAGACACTTCAGCTATAAAATGGGCATTAATTTCCAAGATAATCTCCAACAGTCTGGGCAATAACCGCTGCATCAATTTAACGGGCCATTTTTCCAGCGCTTCCGGCAACAAGGTATGGTTAGTATAAGCCATGGTAGCTTTTGTAATATCCCATGCTTTATCCCATGTCAAGCCGTGAATATCCATCAGTAAACGCATCAGTTCGGCAATGGCAATGCTCGGATGGGTGTCATTTAACTGAAAACAACTTTTTTCAGCAAAATGATTAAAATCATTTCCGTGTAAGCCTGTCCAGTTGGTAAGGACATCCTGTAAACTGGCAGAAGCCAGAAAATATTGCTGCTGTAATCTCAGCTCTTTACCATTTTCATTGGCATCATTGGGATACAGCACCATAGTAATATTTTCAGCTGAAATTTTTGCTTCTACCGCTTCTGCATAATCACCCGCATTAAACTCATCCAAATTAAACTCTTCGGTAGCCACCGCCTTCCAAAGCCGCAAGGTATTAACCGTTCCATTTTGAAAGCCCGGTATCGGTGTATCAAAAGGCACGGCCAGCAAATCATGGGTCGCTATCCAGCAATACCGTCGCACGCCGTTTTCATCGGTTTGAACTTCCGTGTGACCGCCAAATTTAATGCTATAAGAATATTCCAGTCGCTCAACTTCCCACACATTACCATAACGTAGCCAATGATCCGGCTTTTCAACCTGCTCACCATTAATAATAGTCTGGGTAAACATGCCATATTCGTAACGTAAACCATAACCTATCACCGGCAGTTGCAAGGTGGCACAACTGTCTATAAAGCAGGCTGCGAGGCGACCCAAGCCGCCATTACCCAAGCCTGCATCTTGCTCACTACCGATCAACTCTTCAATGTCAATGCCGAGATCATACATTGCCTGAGTCACCGTATCGGTTACGCCCATATTCAACAGGGCATTGCTTAACGTACGCCCCATCAGAAACTCCATCGACAGATAAAAACCCCGCCGGCAGTTGTTGGCTTTATAAGTTTTGTGGGTGGCCTTCCAGCGCTCCATCAAACGGTCACGCACGGCTAATGACAAGGCTTCGCCGGCATAAAAAGGCGACCGGCAGTTTTCATCCCTGCCCAGCAAATGGAGATAATATTGTTTAAAGTCATCAATAAAATCATTTTTTTTCATACCCAACTCAGGGAGCTTGGTAATTGATGAGTTGGGATTGCTGATAACAAATTTATTAGTGGGCATTATTTAATCCTGAACGATTGTTAAGTTATTACCGTATAAGTTTGCGTTGTAAGCCAAGCCCATTATTTCAGTCAGCATTTCTGTTAATACCATATTTTTTTGGCTTTTTTATGACCTTATATGTCGGGTTGCTTCATCAAATCGATTATTAGCTAATACAATCAACGACTACTGAACTCCCCCCACTGTTTATCTTTAGTTTGCAACTGACTATACTCCGCGCGGTCATGTTTACGGAATTTATGATCGAGTTATTTTATTCGGGAGCAAAGCCCGAAAACAGGCGCATAGCCAGCTATGTAACTGTTTTTGCAACGCCGCTATCGGATAAAATGGCCGATCAGAAAACCGAGTTGTGACCGCGCGGAGTATATATTGACCATCAGACTGTATTTCCCAAGCACTTCGCTGATTGGTTAATTGGGCAACCAATTTAAAGCGGGGCGATTTCGCAGAATGTTTACTGATTTCCCGCTCTATTTATCAAGTGACTATGATTTTAACTTAATTGAGTGCAATGGGTAAAATTTATAAGCGGGACAAGAGCGCCTCCACCCGGATCAAAATTATCCATAAAGCCAACCTGCCTGTAAGCGGTAACTAAACTCCCAGGTACTAAATCTGGAAGACTTCAGCTTATAAAAGTGCCAGACCTCTTGCTTGATAATTGGGTTAAGCCGGTTTAGCAAGCCGCCTATACGACGTGCAAAACGCTCCATTACCTTAACCCTACCTACAAATTGCCCGACAATTTTTTAACGGTTCAGGATTCCAATGGTCTATCGCCCATTCCAGCAACTCATTCAAAGACGCATATTGAAGTTCACACGGCGGGGTTTGCTTTAATAAGGTCAGTAATTCAAATATAACTTTTTGAGGGTGTTTTAAATCGACTGCTGTGGCATGGGTTTGTTTACTGAGCTTATAGCCTTGCCCGTCGATAATAACCGGCACATGCATGTAACCCGGGGTAACCAATCCCAGTAGTTGCTGAAGATAGATTTGCCGGGGTGTTAACGCCAACAAGTCGTAGCCGCGCACGACATGATTAATAGCCTGATGGTCATCATCAATCACTACCG
>JBAXUR010000144.1:0-7371 GCA_037129595.1 Methylococcaceae bacterium
TAATCGCGGGCAGCAATACTGCCTGGTTAATAACAAGGATTTAATTGTTGGCCGCATTATTGGTCATCCGGATGGCTTTGGTTTTGTCAGGCCGGATGATGGGTCGGATGATTTGTACTTGTCACCTCGCGAAATGAATCCTTTGCTGCATAATGACCGGGCTATGGTACGTATAGCCGGGATTGATAAGAAAGGCCGGCGTGAAGGCGCAATTGTCGAAATTCTGGAAAGAAATACCCATCAAATAGTCGGGCGCCTTTATAAAGAAGATGGCTTTACCTACGTTGTGCCTGATAATAAAAATATCGCGCAAACACTTTTGGTGCAAAAAGGAGGGACTGGTAAAGCCAAGCAGGGACAAATTGTTATTGCTGAAATTACCGATCAACCGACTAAATTACGCCAGCCTATTGGCAAAATTATCGAAGTATTGGGTGATCATCTCGCGCCCGGTATGGAAATCGAAATGGCGATTCGTTCTCATGAATTACCGCATTTATGGCCTGAAGCCTTACTGGACGAGATTAAGTCTTTAAGTTCAGAGGTGCCTGAATCTGCCAAAGAAGGTCGCGTTGATTTGCGAAGCACGGCCTTGGTCACGATTGATGGTGAAGATGCTCGGGATTTTGATGATGCCGTTTATTGCAAAAAAACGCCTAAAGGCTGGAAATTACTGGTAGCCATTGCCGACGTTTCGCATTATGTGCAGGTTAATAGCGAGCTGGATAAAGAAGCCAAAAATCGCAGTACTTCGGTCTATTTTCCTGAACAAGTCATCCCCATGTTGCCGGAAATATTATCTAACGGATTATGTTCGCTTAATCCGGATGTTGACCGTTTATGTATGGTGTGTGAATTAGGCATAGACGAACAGGGCAAAGTAGTACGGTCACGTTTTTATGATGCGGTAATGCGTTCTCATGCACGCTTGACGTATACCGAAGTTGCAAAAATGCTGGTTGATGGCGATACGGTTCTGGCTGAAAAATATAAGCCGGTAATGCCGCATCTACGTGAGCTATACGCACTTTACAAAGTCATGCGCGTGAGTCGTGAAGAGCGCGGGGCAATGGATTTTGATACCCAGGAAACACGCATTGTTTTTGGTAAAGAACGTAAAATCGAAAAAATTGTGCCGGTCGTGCGTAACGATGCGCACAAGCTGATTGAAGAGTTTATGATTACCGCGAACAGTGCGGCAGCGAAGTATTTAAATGCCAAAAAAATACCCAAGCTGTTACGGATACACGATGGTCCAGGCCCTGATAAGTTGCTTAATCTAAAAACCTTTTTGGGTGAGTTGGGTTTGAAATTCGGCGGTGGTGTCAATCCGACACCATTGGATTATATGCACTTGGTGGACTCGGTTAAAGGCCGGCCGGATGCCCATTTAATCCAGACAGTTTTGTTACGCTCTATGTCACAAGCGGTTTATAGTCCTGATTTAAAGGGTCATTTTGGTTTGGCGCTGGAAGCTTATGCGCATTTTACGTCGCCCATTCGACGTTATCCCGATTTGCTGGTGCATCGCGCTATTCGTCATTGTTTACTGGACAAAAAAATAGAGACGTTTGTTTATGGCGTTCCTGACATGATTCTGTTGGGTGAGCATTGCTCGGCCAATGAGCGACGCGCTGATGATGCCACCCGCGATGTGGTGAGCTGGCTAAAATGTGAATACATGATGGATAAAATCGGTGAAGAATTCCCCGGTATTATTTCCGCAGTCACTTCGTTTGGATTTTTTGTTGAACTGGCTGATATTTATGTAGAAGGCTTGGTGCATATCAGTAATCTGGGGCAGGATTATTATCATTTTGATCCGACCAGTCACCAGTTAAAAGGTGAGCGTTCCGGTACCAATTTCCGCTTGGGCGATAGTGTAAAAATCAAGGTTGCCCGTGTTGATCTGGATGAAAAGAAAATGGATTTTGAGCTGATTCAAAAAGAAGGTTCTGTAAAAAAAGCAGAAATCAGTGAGAAGCCTAAAAAAAGACGCAGGAAGAAAAAGCCGTCACCTAAGGCTTAGCTTATTTTTCCACTGCTCGTCCGCTTATTTCCATTCGGGAGTTTGGAAATAAGCGGCACACCTTAATGCTTCCCATGCTTCAACAATAAATGAAATTAAGTAAATTATTTGGTCTACACTCCGTACAAGCCGCACTCGATTATTCCCCTAAAAAAATCCATCAGGCCTGGATTGATAGCGGGCGGCAAGACAAGCGCCTGACGCAGGCGGTTGATGACTTAGCCGCTTTGAGCATAACGCCTGAAAAAGTCGATAGAAAAAGGTTGGATCGTCTGGCTGATAATAACAATCATCAAGGCATTGTTATTGAAGTTGAAATGCCGGGTGAATTATCAGAAAGCGATTTAAAAACAGCGGTTGAAAATCTGTCAGAAACACAAACGGCTCTGTTTTTAGTGCTGGATAATGTGCAAGACCCGCATAATTTCGGTGCCTGTCTTAGAACGGCTGATGCCACGGGCGTACAGGGCGTTATTATTACCAAAGACAATGCTACAGGCATTACTCCGACGGTTTGTAAAGTCGCCAGTGGTGCCGCAGAAACAGTACCGGTTTATCAGGTAACCAATTTAGCACGTACCTTGCGTTGGCTTAAAGGCGAAGGTTTATGGATTATGGGCGCGGCGGGTGAAACGGCTCAGACTGTTTATAGCGCCGATTTTACCGTCCCGATGGCCTTGGTTGTTGGTGCAGAAGGTAAGGGTTTAAGGCGCTTAACCAAAGAACAATGTGATGTGTTGGTATCGGTACCTATGTTGGGTCAGGTAGAAAGCCTTAATTTGTCAGTGGCTACCGGTGTGCTGCTGTATGAAGCCGTCCGTCAGAGATCATTGACTGTTAACTAATGACGGCAAAATCAACTTTTCGGCTTCAAGGTACTGACTTAAGCTGTATTCGTGATGATCGAATCTTGTTTGAAGGGCTAACCTTTGAGCTGGTTTCCGGGCAGGTATTGTTGCTGGAAGGCAAAAATGGCAGCGGTAAGACTTCGTTATTGCGTATTTTATGCGGCTTTAGAGAACCCGATGCCGGCCAGGTATTGTGGTGCGGCGAGGCCATTGATGATAGTCAATATTACGCAGATATGGCTTATGTGGGTCATTTGGACGGCGTTAAAAAAGAACTGACCGTGTTGGAAAATCTAAAAGTATCGTTGGCTTTAGGCCAGTGCGGGCAATATTCCATTCAACAGGCGCTTAATAAAGTACATTTGACGGATTATGATGATGTGCAGGTTCAGGCTTTGTCAGCGGGTCAGAAAAGACGCTTGTCATTAGCACGGCTTTTGATTACCAAAAATAGCGTGTGGATACTTGACGAGCCGTTTACGTCACTGGATAAACAGGGTATTGCCCTGATTGAAACCTTAATGTCCGAGCATTGTGCCAGTGGCGGAATGATTGTTTTAACATCACACCATGACATCGAATTGCACGATGTAGCTGTGCAACGTATTAACTTATCCTGATGTCTTTATCGCACGCATTTTTTGCCATTATTCAGCGTGATTTGGTGTTGGCCTTGCGCCGACGTTCGGAAATCGCCAATCCCTTGTTGTTTTTTATTCTGGTTATCACCCTGTTTCCTTTAGGTATTGGTGCGCAGCCGCATTTATTGCAAGCCATCGCGCCGGGTATTATTTGGGTTTCCGCATTATTGGCAGCGATGTTGTCTTTGGATAGTCTGTTTCGTTCGGATTTTGATGATGGCTCGTTGGAGCAAATTTTATTAAGCTCACATCCGGCATCTATCCTCGTATTAGGCAAGATTATTGCCCACTGGCTGGTCACAGGATTGCCGTTGTTAATCGTTGCGCCCTTGTTGGCGATTTTTTTAGGTATGCCCTCCCATTCTTTAGGCATTTTATTATTAACCTTGCTTATGGGAACGCCCGTATTAAGCTTGATTGGCGCAATCGGTGTCGCATTGACGGTAGGGTTACGCCGGGGCGGCATGATTTTATCGCTGCTGGTTTTGCCCTTGTATGTACCGGTACTTATTTTTGCAAGCAATGCCGTAGAAATAGCGGGTACTGGTTTACCTGTTGATGCCCAGATCAATATTCTGATTTCAATTTTGTTGATGGCTTTGGTTTTGGCACCTTGGCCAACAGCAGCGGCATTAAAGATGAGCATTAACTGATCGGTAACATCTTTTTTAAAGATATTTGAATCTAATAATATTGTTTTATTACATATAACGATTGTTTTATGATGTTGTACCAAGCTGTTTGCCCCACTTTGATAAGCGAGTACACCTTGCGACTTTCAATATAGTTTGCGTAACAGCAAGTATTAAACAACAATAGCCCGATAAAATATCGCGTCACATGACTAATCTGGGGTAATAAACTATCATTCTGGCTAACTACCTATTTTTTTATAGCTTGATACTCTTGTAGTCGCATGGTGCGAATAGCTTTCTCCCTCCCACTATTAAATTTACCTTTAACCGCATTCTTATGTTTTTAGTTCCAGATTTCGTAGGTCGCTTCTTTCATCGTATGGCATCACCCCCGCATTTTTACGCGTTTACAGCACGCTTAATGCCGTGGCTGGTGGTTGTTTTTGTGTTGCTGACTGTCTCAGGACTTTACGGTGGCTTGTATTTGGCACCGGCTGATTATCAGCAGGGTGATAGTTATCGCATAATTTATATTCATGTTCCCAGTGCCTGGATGTCATTATTTATTTATATGGTGATGGCGATTGCCGGCGCGATTGGCCTGATTTGGCGTATTAAATTGGCCGAAATAGTCGCTATCAGTAGCGCACCCATCGGCGCCAGTTTTACTTTTATCGCTTTGTTTACCGGTTCCTTATGGGGAAAGCCGATGTGGGGAACTTGGTGGGTTTGGGATGCCCGCTTGACGTCTGAATTGATTTTGTTGTTTTTGTATCTGGGCGTTATTGGACTTTATGGTGCGATTGACGACAAACGTGTTGCCTCTAAAGCTGTGGCTATATTGGCGCTGGTCGGTGTGGTTAATATTCCGGTTATTCATTATTCTGTTGAGTGGTGGAACACGCTGCACCAAGGCCCTACGGTAACCAAAATGGATAAACCGTCCATTCATGTCAGTATGTTAATTCCGCTATTGTTAATGGCCTTATCATTTAAAATGTATTATCTGATTGCCTTGATACAGCGGGTGCGTGTCGAACTGCTCCAAAGGGAGCGTAATTCGCAGTGGGTTAAAGCGATGGTGTTGGAGAACAAACAATGAGTCTGCAAGAATTTTTTGCCATGGGGGGTTATGCTTTATACGTTTGGACTTCTTATGGTCTTACTTTGGTGGTTCTGCTTGCGAACATTATTATTCCAGTTATTCAACGCAAACAGTTTTTTGTGAATGCGTTAAAGAAAAAACGGTAAGCCTTTATGAAACCAGCCAGAAAACAACGATTAACGCTTATACTCTTGATGGTGCTGGGTGCCAGCATAGCTACGGCATTCGCTTTAAAGTCCTTTAATGAAAATTTGATGTACTTTTTTTCTACAACGGATGTTGTCGATCATAAAGCGCCCAAAGACACCTTGTTTCGCTTGGGCGGTATGGTCATTAAAGGCAGTGTTGAAAGGCCCGGTGACGGAATGATGGTGCGCTTTAAGTTAACTGACTTTAGCAAAGAAGTGACTGTTGAATACACGGGAATTTTGCCGGATTTATTCAGGGAAGGGCAGGGTATCGTTGCTCATGGCAAGCTAAATACACAGGGTGTTTTTATTGCCGAGGAAGTATTAGCCAAACATGATGAAAATTATATGCCGCCCGAAGTGAAAGATAGCTTAAAAAAACAGCCAACATCAGGAACAGGTCAATAGAATGATTGCAGAATTGGGACATTTTTCACTGATACTCGCTTTGTGTATGGCACTGGTGCTGGGCACTTTGCCGATTATTGGCGCGTTTCGCAGTCAGGCGGGGTGGGTTGCCGTTGCCCGACCAGCCGCGTTTGCACAACTATTGTTTATGGCATTATCCTACGGCTGTCTGACCTATAGTTGTTTGACGCATGATTTTTCGGTTAAATACATCGCCACCAATTCCAATACATCATTGCCTGTCCTGTACTTGATTTCAGGCGTATGGGGCGCACATGAAGGCTCGTTATTACTGTGGGGTTTGGTGCTCACGATATGGACCGGTTTGGTTGCGCAATTTAGCAAAAGCATTCCAGACGCTACCTTGGCGCGAGTGTTGGGTGTCATGGGACTGGTATCCATCGGCTTCATTCTGTTTTTATTGCTGACTTCCAATCCGTTTGAGCGTCTTTTTCCTGCGCCTTTGGAAGGACGGGACTTAAATCCTTTATTACAAGATCCCGGTTTGGCCATCCATCCGCCCATGCTGTATATGGGGTATGTCGGTTTTTCCGTGGCCTTTGCTTTTGCTATTGCCGCTTTACTTGAAGGTCGTTTGGACGCCGCTTGGGCAAGGTGGTCAAGACCGTGGACCAACATGGCCTGGATGTTTTTAACACTTGGTATTGCCTTGGGTAGTTGGTGGGCTTATTACGAATTAGGCTGGGGCGGCTGGTGGTTTTGGGATCCGGTAGAAAATGCTTCGTTTATGCCTTGGTTGGTAGGAACGGCTTTAATACATTCACTAGCCGCTACTGAAAAACGCGGTGTTTTTAAAACATGGACGGTTTTACTGGCGATTTTTGCTTTTTCATTAAGTTTGTTAGGTACTTTTCTGGTGCGTTCGGGCGTATTAACCTCCGTTCATGCTTTTGCCAGTGATCCGGCACGCGGCCTGTTTATTCTGGTATTTTTAGCGGTCGTAGTTGGCGGTTCGTTATTGTTGTATGCCGTCAGAGCACCTACCGTTAAAAGCAGTGCAACGTTTGAAATGGTCTCCCGAGAATCGGCAATTTTACTCAATAACGTTCTGTTGGTAGTAACGGCAGCCAGTATTTTACTGGGCACCTTATATCCCTTGGTGATTGATGCCTTGGGTTTAGGCAAAATTTCTGTGGGTCCGCCGTATTTTAATGCCGTGTTTATTCCCTTAATGGCTCCACTGTCTATTGCCGTGGGCTTGGGTATGTTATTACGCTGGAAAAAAGATTCCATCAGTCAGTTGGCCTTGCGGGTGCGCTGGATTATCGCGGCTTGTGTCGCGGGTGGTTTGTTGCTTCCTGTGCTGATGCCTTTTTATTCTTGGGGAGCGGCGTTGGGCTTAACACTGGCTTTGTGGACGGTTGCCGTTACCGTACTGTCTTTTATTGATCGCTTGGGAGCCAAAGGCTTTTCATGGCAACGACTGCAAACAGTACCGGCTGGTTTTTATGGCATGACCATCGCGCATTTAGGGATTGCCGTCTTTGTGACCGGAA
>JBAXUR010000145.1:0-7236 GCA_037129595.1 Methylococcaceae bacterium
CTGGAAAATCTTAATGACCCTTTAAAATCAGCCTCTTCACGAGAAGCGTTAATTAAGATATTGCTCGATCATCATGGAACGGGGCGGATTTTATTCAGAAACTCACGGCAAACCGTGCAAGGCTTTCCGGAACGCGAACGCTATGGCTATGCGTTAACCGGCCAGAACACCCAAACTGAAGGGTGGGAACGAAATAGTGACTTACAGCAAGACCCCCGCTTTATCTGGTTGGTTGATAAACTAATTACGTCTGTAAAAACCGAATCAAGCGCCTCATTGCGCGGTCAAAAAGCCTTATTAATCTGTAAACACGCGCAAACCGCTATTGATCTGGAACAAACCTTAAAAGATCGTGTCGGTATTGCCTCGGCAGTTTTTCATGAAGGCATGACCATTATTGAGCGCGACCGAGCCGCCGCTTATTTTGCCGATCCGGAAAGCTCGGCACGATTATTAATCTGTTCTGAAATTGGCAGTGAAGGCAGAAACTTTCAATTTGTCCATCACTTGATTCTGTGGGACTTGCCCACTAACCCCGATTTATTGCAGCAACGCATCGGCAGGCTGGATCGTATCGGTCAAAAACACGTTATTCAAATACATATCCCGTACCTTGAAAACACCCCGCAACACAGTTTGTATCGATGGTATGACGAAGGCCTTGATGCCTTTCGCAGCAATAATTCAGCCGCCCAAGCGGTTGCCGATAAACTGCAAGATCAACTAAAAGACGTACTGGACAACAACCAGCAAGCGGATATTGGTGCGTTTATCTCCAAAACCCAGGCGCTGAGTGCAGAAATTGAGGCTCAATTACACAATGGTCGCGACCAATTACTGGAATTAAACTCCTGTCGTAAAGAACTATCCGACGAACTCATTGACCAGATAAATAGCTATGAACATGAAGGCGCACTTTGGCCTTATATGGAAAATGTCTTTGAATGCTATGGCGTTGATACCGAGTTTCATTCGGCAGATTGTTTCATTGTTCGCCCTAGCGATCACATGCGGGTATCTCACTTTCCCGCCTTGTCTGAAGATGGAGTAACCGTTACCGGAAATCGCCAACTTGCCTTGGCGCGTGAAGAGCTACAATTTCTAACCTGGGAACACCCCATCGTTACCTCGGCTATAGACTTGGTGCTATCCAGTGAAACCGGCAATGCAGCAATCAGTGTCATCAGACATCCCGAGCTAAAAGCGGGGCAATTTTTGCTGGAATGCTTGTTTATTGTTGAATGCAGCGCACCGGCTGAATTACAAATCGGCCGCTTTCTTCCACCTACACCTATTCGGGTATTGATTAATCAACATCAACAAGATGTAACGGAAACCCTGGAACATCGTAGTTTATTGGAAACCGGCAAAAACTTTGATAAACAACAAATCATCGCCTTTTTAAATAATCAGCGCGTCCTCATCACCAAACTGTTGGCGGCCGCAGAATTAAAAGCCAAAGCCGATATGCAAGAGCTGATTGATGAAGCCACCAACGCCATGCTTGAATCACTCACCACCGAAATAAAACGTCTGGTTCGACTTAAAAAAGTCAACCCGACCATTAAAACCGAAGAAATTGAACAGCTTAAAGACCGAACCATGCTGGCCCATGAAAATATTCAGGTCGCCCATTTACGCTTGGACGCTGTGCGTTTCATCATTACCAGTTGAGTATTGCCATGTTAAATATCGGTAAAATTAATACCTTAAACGTCGTTAAAAAACAGGGGCCTGATGTCTATCTGGACAACGGCACCTCCGCCAAAGTATTACTGGCAGACAAAAAACCGCCTGAAAACTGTCAGGTAGGTGATGCCCTGGATGTCTTTGTTTATGTGGATTCAGAAGGCCATCTGGCAGCAACCACCAAAACACCTTTGGCACAAGTGGATGATATTGCCTGGTTAAAAGTCGTCTCGCTTAATTATGTGGGCGCTTTTTTGGATTGGGGTTTACCCAAAGATTTACTGGTTCCGTTTAGTGAACAACACCACGAAATGGAAGTCGGAAAATCGTATCTGGTTAAAGTGTTTCTTGATGACAAAAACCGTATTGCCGCCACCACTAAAATTGACCGCTTTATCGAAGATGAATCAGTCGATTTTGAAGTCGGCCAAAAAGTATCATTAATTATCGCCGATAAAACCGAACTGGGTTTTAAAGCCATCGTTAATAATACGCACTGGGGATTGCTGTATCAAAATGAACTGTTTCAACCACTCAAAAGAGGCCAAAAGCTGGATGGTTACATAAAACAAATAAGAGAAGATGGCAAAATTGATCTTAATCTTAACCAGCCCGGCTACGGCAAAGTGGTATCGCTAACCGATGACATCCTAAACAAACTAAAAGCCAACAATGGCTCGTTGATGCTAAGCGACAAAAGCCCACCCGAAGCTATTTATGCCACCTTTGGCGTCAGTAAAAAAGTCTTTAAACAAGCCATTGGGGCACTGTATAAAAAACAGTTAATCAGCATTGATAAAAGCGGGATTAAATTGGTTTGATGAAATCGTCAATAAAAGAAATAGTCAGTACTCATCTTCCCCTTTGAAAAAGAGGGATTGCGGTAGAGAGCAAATCAAGGGTATCTGAATAAGTAACCCTCCGGCAATTTCAACAATTCTTCTTCAGTCAGTTGCAGTAGATCGTGGTCGCTTAATCTCATGGGGAATAATATAGCGCTTTTTTAACCAACTTGTTAGGTTGTAATTATTCACCTCCCCCCTTTAAAAAAGTGGGATTGAAGGGGATTTATCTAATAAAACATCCCCTAACCCCTCTTTGTCAAAGAGGGGGACTGAATAATTACAATTTTATTAGTTCAACGCCTTGGTGTAGCAGCAATAAAATGGGTCCGATAAGATAAGGAAGCATCAGTTTGAACATTATGAAGCCCGTTAGTAATGTCAGTGGAAAGCCAATACCAAACATATTTAGTTGTGGAGCTGATTTGTTTAAAATCCCCAATGCCATATTCATTATTAATAGTATGGTAACAATCGGCAGGGATAGTTGAAGTCCTGCACTAAATATATGACTACCTAAAGATGCTAGTTCTTGATATTGAAACTTGTTTATAGTGCTGTAGCTTACCGGCATTGTTTTAAAACTATTAGCTAAGCTTTCAATAAATAATAGGTGAAAGTCACAGCCTATAAAAAGCAATATTGCGAAAGCAGTCATTAATTGGCTTATAGAAGTTGATCTCCCTTGCGATTGTGGATCAAAAAAGGCACCAAAACCAAGCCCCATAGTCATACTAATCATTTCACCGGCCAACCCTATTCCGGCAAAGATAATTTGCATTGAAAAACCGATTGAGATGCCGATTAATAATTGTTGAATTAAGATTAATAATCCACTCCATGAGAGCGGATCATGCTCAATTAATGGAGGAATATTCGGAGCGATAAGCAGTGAAATAGCAAACCCCAATCCAATCTTGGTTGTCATCGGCACAGAGCGATTACTAAACACAGGTGCACTTGAAAGAAATGCTAGTATTCTAACAAATGGCCAAAAGAAATTAGCTATTAAATGATAAAGTTGTAATGTAGTAAATTCAATCAATGCAAAAGTCGCTTAATTAGAATACGAGGCAATATCAGTCAATATTCTGCTGAGATAATCGGTTAAAATTGTTAGCATCCATGGGCCCAATAATATGAGTACGACAAAAATTCCAAGCAGTTTTGGTATAAAAGACAGTGTTGTTTCATTTATTTGAGTGGCTGCTTGAAAAATGCTTACAATCAAACCTATGCATAATGCAGTGATAAGCATAGGGCCTGCAATTAATACAGTTACTTCAATTGCCTGATGTCCAATGGACATTATGATTTCAGGTGTCATTTTTATCTTGAATTAATGGAAGCTTTGACCTAACGATCCTAGAAGTAAATTCCAGCCATCGACTAATACAAATAACATGATTTTAAAAGGCAATGAAACTATCGAAGGTGAAACCATCATCATCCCCATAGCCATTAAAATACTCGCTACTACCATATCGATAACTAAAAAAGGTATAAATATAGTAAAGCCAATTTGAAATGCAGTTTTAAGCTCACTGGTGGCAAATGCTGGTACTAATACTCTAAGCGGCACATCCTTCTCATTTTTTAATGGCGGTGTATTTGAGATTTTCAAATACAAAGCTAAATCAGCCTGCCTAGTCTGATGTAACATAAATTCTTTTAATGGTTCGCTACCTTTATCAAACGCCTCAATAATATTAATTTTATTTTCAGAGAGCGGGATATAGGCTTCTTGATAAATTCTATCAATTACCGGGGCCATCACAAATAAGGTAAGAAAAAGAGTTAAGCCTACTAATACTTGATTTGGAGGTGTGGATTGTGTGCCAAGAGCCATTCTTAACAACGATAGTACAATAATAATCCGTGGAAAACAGGTCATCATTAATACTACCGATGGTATAAATGAAAGCGAGGTTAGTAGAATTAATAATTCAAAATTGAGGCTATAGGCTTGGCCGCCACCAGTTGTTGGAATTGCGTTAACAAGCGAAGGCATGGCAGCCATTGTTGAAGTTGGAACAATAATGCCTATGCTTAAAGCGATAGCTGCCCATAGCCATGTTTTGGTATTTTTGGGAAGCTTAATCATTCGATTTAAATCTATATTTTTTAAACCATGATGATGAATTAATAATCATGGAAGAATGGTTGGATTGCTTATTAACTATTGTTGGTGGTGAATCTAATGTCATTAAGGCATTTATCGAGCCAGCTGTTACACCAAGAAGTATCCATTTGTCGGCTATTTCGACCAACACTAAACGCTCATTAGCACCAATAGGTACATTTTCCTGTATAGATAATAATCCGGATCTCACAAATGTTTTTTTCCCTAACCGCTGAAAAATCCACGCGATTAAAACAAATAGCGCCAAGACCATGAGGACTGGCATAAGTGCACCAAAGTATTCTGTAGTCATCGATTTAGTTTTTGAATACGATCAGTTGGATTAATGATTTCTGTTAGTCGGATACTGTATTTATTATTAACAACGAAAACCTCACCATTAGCGATTAATCGATCATTTATTAAAATACCTAATGGTTGGCCAACTATCCCATCTAATTCAATCACAGACCCTTGAGTTAATTTCAAAAGATTTTTAATCGGTATTGTAGTGCGTCCTAATTCAACTGACAGACTTACAGGAATATCGAATATAAAATTAAGTTCAGGGCTTTGAGCTTCTTCTTTAATTTCTTCGATTAAATCATTAAATACATTTTTAACATTTATTGATTCAGCTTGAATTGAATCATTATTGATATTTTGGTCGGTCATTTGCGTTTCCTAGCTATCGTTATGGGAGTTATCAATTAAATTTTCAATTCGTAAAGCATATTTTCCTTTTAATTTGCCATAACTACATTCCATGGCTTGAATATTATTGATAGTAACGTTAATTATTTCAGGTAATTCAATGGGAATGACATCATTAACTTTCATATTTTGTATTTCGCCTAACGTTAAATTTATAGTTGTTAAATTAGCTTTAAGTTCAACATCAAGGCTTTGTACTTCACGTTTTAACATGGCCGCCCAATTTTGATCAACAGATGTGGCTTGATCGGTCGTTTTGTTATGTAATAAGTCTTGAATAGGTGAAATTAGGCTAATAGGAATACATAAATTTAAATTGCCAAATAATGAGCCGATTTCAATTTTAAATGATGTCGTTAAAACAAAATCATTGGGTTGATTAATACTAGCAAATTTTGGATCAGTTTCAGATCTGATTAGATCAATATTAACGTTGTAAATTTCTTCCCAAGCTTCTTTAAGAGATTCAAAGGTAACTTTTAAAATGTGATTAACAATTCGTTGTTCTGTTTGAGTGCACTCTCGGTTACCCGTATTATTAGGAAAAGTACCATTACTACCGAATAAATTATCTACAATCATAAATATCAGATTATAGTCGAGTGTTACCAAGGCATTACCTGGTAAAGGATTTATTTTTAAAACATAAACATTGCGTGGTGAAAATAAATGTTGTGTAAAATCGCTGTATTTTTCGGTGCGTAAAGATCCTGCGGTTATTTCTAAATTTTTACAAAGTAAATTAAATAATCCCGTTTTTAACAGCTTTCTAAATCGCTCATTGATATGTTCAAGAGATGGAAATAAATTTTCATCAATATGTTTTTGAGATGAAAACCCATATGGATTAGTATCTATTTTGGAATTTAATGTGTTTTTACTTTCTTTTTCAGTCAGGCCAAGCATGAGCGAATCTAATTCAGATTGTTCAAGAAAATTTTCATTAAGGGTCATTTTTTTTAACTATATAGTGAATTATGAGCCGAAAAGTTGAAAAATAATGTAAATTTTTTAAAATACATTAAATAATAACATTGTTTTTCTTGTGTTTTTAGCTGTGTAATATAAGAATCTATTAAACGGAAGTATTAATTAATCCCTGTCTTGTGATGGTCGAAATATTACTGCTGGTATCGGTATCAGCATCTGTGGTTTGAGTCATATCATTAAGTGACTGATATGGCGTTTTTTGTTCTTTTCCTTCTGGATTTCTGCTTTGTGAACTAACGCTAGTTTGACCAAGTTGAATGCCTGATTGATCAAATATTGCGCCAAGCTGTTGAATTGAGTCAGTTATTATTTGTCGAACTTCTGGGTTGTTTGCAATAAAGTGTATCGAAGTTTGTTGATTGGCATCCATTTGGAGTTGTACTTGAATGGGGCCCAAATTTTCAGGATTTATACTAATACTTGCACTGTTGATGTTGTTATGGGTCATAAAAATAACGCGTTGGTTAAATGCTTCATTCCACCCGGATTGATACAGACTTGTATTAATTTGATAGTTCGTAGTTGATACGTTATTTGATATGGGCTGGTTTGAAATATCCGTCCTAATTTTATTTTCAAAAGAAACATTATTTAATAGTGTTGGAGATATAGCTGCATTCAAATCATTTCCAGAAGTACTTATACCTGAGGCAATTGTATTTTGGGTATTAGATGATTTATTAAGTAGTGTATCAATGCCTTGAGTCGCAGGCCCAGAATTGCCAGGCACTGCAGGTGTTGAACCCAGTGAGCTTTCTTTTAAGTCGACAGCATGCTTGGGTAACTTCAGATCATTTTCTGAAGTACTCATATCTGAGGCAGTAGTATTTTGGGTATTAGATGATTTATTAAGTAGTGTATCAATGCCTTGAGTCGCAG
>JBAXUR010000146.1:0-7094 GCA_037129595.1 Methylococcaceae bacterium
TCGGAATCGTCGTCTAAAATGGGGTTGGTGTTATTGATGTGTATCAATATTTTGCGGGCTTTAGCCACACCGCTTAGCACTTCTATCATGCCGCCTGCACCCGATTGAGGCAAATGACCAATCTCGCGGGCTTTTTTATGACTGATGTTTTGTGTGCACATTTCGTCATCCGTCCAAAAGGTGCCGTCAACCAACAGGCAATCAACAGCTTGCATGGCCTCCATGACGTGGGGTTCTATTTCGCCCAGGCCGGGTGAATAAAATACTTTTTTGCCGGTAGAAATTTGTTCAATAATGACACCGATATTATCGCCTTCATGCGGGTCATGACGATGTGGCGAATAAGGCGGCGCTTTGCTTTTTAAGGCTTGGGTATAAAAACGTAAATCAGCAATGGCGGGAATGGTAAAGCTGCTGCCATCAACAGGTACCGGATGATGATTGACGGTGCAATAGTGTTCCAACATGGTAAATAAGGGAAAACCTGTGGTCAAGTCCTGCTTGACCATATCCGTGCAGTAAACATCCAGTGGCTTGCCTTCGCGCAGCATTAACAGGCCTGTAGTATGGTCAATTTGGCTGTCTATAAGCAGGATGGCTTTAATGCCCGTATCGCGAATACCTTCTTTAGGCTGAATAGCGGGGAAGGCTTCCAGTTGTGCGCGAATATCCGGGGACGTATTAAACAGCAGCCAGTTTTTGTTGTCTGTACTCACTGCAATGGAGGATTGGGTGCGTGCTTTGCCGTTCATTGTTTGGTGGCGTAAACGGTGACAATTATGGCAGTTGCAGTTCCATTGCGGGAAGCCGCCACCTGCACCTGAACCAAGAATTCTAATTTTCATAATGAAAGCCTAAAAAGAAAGTCTCGAATGATACGGGAATAACGATTTTCAGGCAAAAAAAAGGGGCTCTAAGTGAACCCCTTCTTTAATCTACGATAAGTAATCCCAACAATTAAGTTCGGATAATTTGCTTAGCGATTGTAGATATACATTGTTACTTCAAAACCGAAACGCAGGTCTGTATAGCTTGGTGTTTCCCATTTCATCGTGAACCTCCAGTAGATTATTAAAATAATTGCTAGCTTGATCAAGTAAGCCACCTAAAAGTATACGATGAACTATTTTTTTACGCAACATTTGACAGCACTTAACAGGGGATGTTTTTCTTTTTAAAAAAGCGTATTATTCAAATTCACCAAAAAAAATAATAATATTTACATAAAATTTATAGAGGAGGAGTCATGGGTGGCGTTATTGAACTATTTTTGATTATGTTGGTTATAGCAACTGCGGCATTTGTACCGTTAGGCTATTTTATTTATAAATATACCCAGAAAAACGGTCAGCCGTTTGGCGAAACCGAGCCACATGGCGATAGCCCGTCTTTGGTAAATGATTTAGCTGAAACGGCTATTCATTTTGTTAAGAGTAAGCTCGCCAAAAAATAAACAACGTCTGTTAATTATTTTTTCGGGTGACTGAGTTCATCCGGAAATAAAGACTTTATAAGTCAGGTTGTGCATCTTGCCAATCTGACTTACCGCTCTCCACAAGTTGGGCATTTGGGGTTTTTCTTTAGCCTCATGGTGTTCCATTCCATCGTTAAGCCATCCAACAGCAATAACCGGCCGGTTAAGGTTTCACCGATAGAGATAATCAACTTCATCGCTTCCAAAGCCTGAATGCTGCCAATTATCCCGGTAATAGGAGCGATAACACCATTGGTCGAGCAGTTTTGTAGTTCTTCGCCGTCACTGGTATAGAGGCAGTTATAGCAGGGGCTATTATTTTTGCCGGGGGTAAATACCGATACTTGCCCTTCAAAGCGAATTGCCGCCCCGGAAACCAAGGGAGTTTGATGTTTAACACAAGCTTTATTAATGGCAAATCGTGTTGAGAAGTTATCACTACAATCCAGCACCACATCGGCTGCCTTTACTTCACTATCAAGTTGCTCTCCAGTCAGTCTTTGTTTGACTGCTTTTACCTTGACGTCCGGATTTAATTTATTCAGTGTTTGACGGGTTGAAATTACTTTATCAGTCCCAATATCCGGTGTGTGGTGAGCAATCTGTCGTTGTAAATTGGATAGTTCTACTTCGTCGTCATCGTAAATAGTAATACTGCCGACACCGGCTGCCGCAAGATACATAGCGGCAGGTGAGCCTAAACCTCCGGCACCAACAATTAACAAATTGGCTGCAAGGAGTTTTTGTTGTCCTTCAATATCGCAAAGGGGCAGCATTATTTGACGGCTATAGCGGAGTAGTTGGTTGTCATTCATAGGTTATATTAAGTCGATATGGTAAGGGCAGATAATGCCAAAGAACTTGACAGACTGCAAAAGCTCATTATCATTAGCACTCATTACTAGCGAGTGCTAATAACAGTTACCCTTTTATTTTTAACGTTAGGAGATATAAATGAATATACGTCCGTTACACGATAGAGTGATAGTCAAACGCCTTGAAGAAGAAACGACCACTGCCGGCGGTATTGTATTACCCGGTTCTGCTGCTGAAAAGCCAAGCCAAGGCATAGTGTTGGCCGTAGGTAATGGCAAGCAACTGGATAATGGTACAGTACGCGCACTGGAAGTTAAAGTTGGCGACAAAGTGTTGTTTGGTAAATATTCAGGTAACGAAGTTAAAGTTGACGGTGAAGACCTCATCGTTATGCGTGAAGAAGACATCATGGGCATTTTAGGTTAAACCTAAACCCTTTAATAATCATAATCACACACACAAGTTAGGAACAAAAAATGGCAGCAAAAGACGTATTATTTGGTGATGACGCACGAGTCCGTATGGCGCGTGGCGTTAACATTTTAGCAAACGCAGTAAAAGTAACGTTAGGCCCTAAAGGCCGTAATGCGATTTTGGACAAAAGCTTCGGCGCTCCAACCATTACTAAAGACGGTGTATCTGTTGCGAAAGAAATCGAATTAAAAGACAAATTCGAAAACATGGGCGCACAAATGGTTAAAGAAGTGGCTTCACATACTTCTGATGTCGCCGGTGATGGTACCACTACTGCAACAGTATTGGCACAATCTATCGTTAACGAAGGTTTAAAAGCAGTTGCCGCCGGCATGAATCCAATGGATTTGAAACGCGGTATTGACTTGGCGGTGACTAAAGCTGTTGAAGCCATCGTTGCTTCTGCTGCACCTTGTACCGACAGCAAAGCGATTGCTCAAGTTGGCGCAATTTCAGCCAACTCTGACGAAGCGGTTGGCCAAATCATTGCAGATGCAATGGCAAAAGTCGGCAAAGAAGGCGTTATCACGGTTGAAGAAGGTTCAGGTTTAGAAAACTCACTGGACGTAGTTGAAGGTATGCAGTTTGACCGTGGCTATTTGTCACCTTACTTTATCAACAAACAAGATAGCATGAGCGTCGAATTAGACGACCCCATGATTCTTATTTACGACAAAAAAATCTCCAACATTCGCGACATGTTGCCAATTCTGGAAGCCGTTGCCAAATCTGGCCGTCCTTTATTGATCGTTGCTGAAGATGTTGAAGGCGAAGCCTTGGCAACTCTGGTTGTTAACACAATTCGTGGTATCGTTAAAGTTGCAGCCGTTAAAGCGCCTGGTTTTGGTGATCGTCGTAAAGCCATGTTGGAAGACATTGCGGTATTGACCGGTGGTGTCGTTATTTCTGAAGAAGTTGGCTTAAGTCTTGAAAAAGCTGAGTTGGATCAACTGGGTACTGCGAAAAAAGTCCAAATCACTAAAGAAAACACCACTATCATTGATGGTGCCGGTTCTGAAGAGCAAATCAAAAGCCGTGTTGCACAAATTCGTGCACAAGCTGACGATGCAACTTCTGACTACGACAAAGAAAAACTGCAAGAGCGTTTGGCTAAATTAGCTGGCGGTGTTGCTGTGATTAAAGTTGGCGCTGCAACTGAAATTGAAATGAAAGAAAAGAAAGCCCGCGTTGAAGATGCTCTGCATTCAACTCGTGCAGCGGTTGAAGAAGGCGTAGTGGCTGGTGGTGGTACTGCACTGGTTCGCGCATTATCAGCATTGGTTGGTTTGGAAGGTATTAATCACGACCAAACTGTCGGTGTTAATATCTTGCGTCGTGCGATGGAAGAGCCTTTACGTCAAATTGTAGCCAATGCAGGCGACGAGCCTTCAGTAGTATTCAATGAAGTGCTAAAAGGTACAGGCAGCTTCGGTTACAACGCAGCAACCGGCGAATACGGCGACATGATCGAGATGGGTATTCTTGATCCTGCCAAAGTAACACGTACTGCACTGCAAAACGCAGCCTCTGTTGCCGGCTTAATGCTGACTACAGAAGTGATGATTGCTGATGCACCTAGCGATGACAAAGGTCATGGCATGCCTGATATGGGCGGCATGGGCGGTATGGGTGGAATGGGCGGCATGATGTAATCATGTTGTCTTAAAGCCTTGTTGCTTTAAGCGCTTTGTTGTAAAAATAAAAAGCCCCGGTTGTATGATGCAATCGGGGCTTTTTTTGTTGGGTTAGATTTTATTTACACCAAAATCTATTATTGTGTTCGGCGGGGGGTCTATTAGGTTTATTTCTTTGGCATGGGAAATGGTGCGCAATTTAAACTTAGGGCTAATACCAAGGCAACTCATAATATATAAGCCTCCACTTTATAGTCTCCATATACTTTACTGTGGGCAGTGACGTGCCCGACACCTTGTCAATTTGGAATACAAACCTAGATTTGTATCTGAAGTGTGACGGGGTTTGCAACCCCGCTACTCCTACTTTTGAAAAATATTGAAGCCTTCAAACGTTTCAGTCGGGGTTGAAAACCCCGACAAGCATCATTGTTACCACAACTAAAGTTTGATTGTTTTGGCAATACATCGCTGTGTTACTAGCGTGAATCAAATTATCTGAGAACTTTGTGTCCGCGACCGCTCATGCAATTGTTATAAGAACTTTTGTATTTGTCTTCTGCACCCATACCTTTATAGGCACCGCCGCCAAAACCACCTGCTGCCGCGCCAATAGCGGCACCGGTGCCGGGACTTCCGGCGAAGGCGCCTATAATGGCACCGCCAGCGGCTCCTAGTAAAGCACCGGTTCCTGCGCCTACCGCTGTCTCAGTGGCGGTACCACCGGAGGCGTGACCTGCAAGTTGTTTGCATTCAGCCATGTCTTGGTTAATGCGATACGCATTAGGGTCATTATAAGAATCGACAGTCGGTGTCCATCCGCCTTGACTGGCGCATGCGGTGAGCAAAATACTGCCGATAAATACGCTACTGGTTGCTAATTTTTTCATATCGATTAC
Source organism: Methylococcaceae bacterium (assembly GCA_037129595.1). Classification (GTDB taxonomy): domain Bacteria; phylum Pseudomonadota; class Gammaproteobacteria; order Methylococcales; family Methylomonadaceae; genus Methylobacter_C. Next base: position 5,298 of record JBAXUR010000146.1, read on the forward strand.
CTTTGAAAATTAATGTTGAAGTTTATGTAATGATTAAGTCCCCCTCTTTGAAAAAGAGGAGTTAGGGGAGATTTTATTAGATAAATACCCCTCGGCCCTCGCTTTGCTCTCCCCCTTTTTCAAAGGGGGAGGTAATTATTTGCTAATCTATCAAGTAAAAATGAACGAAGTCTGAATATTACGATACTCAAAGCTCCCTTAAAACGCGAAGTGGGGATTTATTAAGCACATGCCTGATGCCCCAACATCCTGCCATACCAACGAATAGAGCCCCTGTGAGAGGTATTATAGCCCACAAACAAAAGCTGGGATGGTACTCCATAGCCATCACTTGCGTATATAAAGCATACATAATGGCCTCAGAAATAACAACCGCCAATAAGCCCGAAATCAATCCCAGCGTACTAAATTCGATGATGTGGGTTTTTCTTAAAAAAGAACGATTTGCGCCCAAGGTTCGCATTAACGCGCCTTCATAAATCCGGTTATCCAAAGTAGCATAAACGGCAGCAAACAGCACGGCAAATCCCGCCATTAAAGCAAAGTAAAGCAAGTAGTTAATGGCTTGTGTCAATTGGGTCAGGATGGTTTTAAATTGCTGTAAAATTAAATCAACTTCCAAAATAGTAGTGCCGGGATATTTTTTTACCAGTGTGTTTAACACGTTTTTTTGTGTTTCAGGCAAATAAAAGCTGGTGATAAACGTGCTGGGGTAAGTATCCAATGTACCCGGTGAAAAAACCATGTAAAAATTAGGCTTCATGGTATCCCACCTAAGCGCACGAATGCTGGTGACGGTTGCGTTAATTTGTTGGCTGCCAACAGTAAACAGTAAATGGTCACCCAGCTTTATTTTTAGGCTATCGGCCAATTTCTGCTCAACCGATACCAAACCGGCCTGCTGAGTCGTCCACCAATTTCCGGCTATTATTTTATTTTCTTCAGGCAGTTCTTGTGTCCAGGTAAGGCTTAGCTCTCTATGTGTCGCATTGTCGCCTTGCGTGTCTTTACTGACAATTTTTTGCACAGGCGTGTTATTAATTTCGACCAGACGACCTTTAATCACAGGAAAAAACTGGCTACCGTTAATATGTTGCTGTTGCAATTCTTGTTTAAAGGCCGCTTGTTGGTCTGGAAATATATTAAGGGCAAAATGATTAGGTGCATTCTCGGGTAATTGCTTTTGCCAGTTATCGATTAAATCAGTACGCACGGTAAAACTCAGCACCATAGCGACTAAGGTAAGGCTAAAAGCCAAAATTTGACTGACACTGGCGCGGCTGTTTTTTAACAAACCTTGTAAGCCAAAACGCCAAGTCAGACTCATTGAGGGTAAGGCACGGCTGGCTAAATTCAACAGGCCGTAAACCAGCAAGCCTAAGGCCAACAAAGTAATCAGGCCGATTCCTAAAATGCTTGCCGTCATTTTAAGATCATCCGTATATTTCCAGATTAACAGGCTCATGATACCAATGGATAAACCATAAATCAGCCACCCGCTACTGGGCATCGGTTCCAGTTCTCGGCGTAAAACACGTAGTGGCGACACTTGTTTAAGCCGTAATAGTGGCGGCAAGGCAAAGCCCAATAACACGGCCATACCGATGATAAAGCCAAATAAAACGGCCAATAAACCGGGACTGGCGACGTGTTGAGGCAGTAAGTCTTTTAGTAAATAGAATAAACCTTCTTGTGCAAACCAGCCCAGCAGACAACCTACGGCACTCGCAAATAGTCCCAAAACCACAAACTGACTACTATAAAGCCAGAGTATTTCATTTTGTTTACAGCCCAGAC
>JBAXUR010000147.1:0-6972 GCA_037129595.1 Methylococcaceae bacterium
TTAGATAGCTTCATGCAGACCGATAGTGCGACGATCAATACCTACACGACAAAGCCCGAGGAAGTTAAGCTGGCCAGTCAAACAACAAAGGGAACACAGGCTATTAAAACAGCCTATGTTCCACGTCGTGTCGTCGTTAGCAGCCAGCAGTAAATGATTATGCTATTACCACGCGTAGCAGTATCAGACGGCACGCTTGAAGCTCTTAAATGGCTGGCCCTGCTGCTCATGGTAGCCGATCATATTAATAAATATCTGCTACACGATGCATCGCACACGTTATTTAACGCCGGTCGCATAGCCATGCCACTCTTCGTTTTTGTGCTGGCTTATAATCTGGCCCGGCCAGATGCGTATAAGCACGGCGCACATAGCCGAAGCATGAAACGCCTGGCACTCTTTGGCCTCTTGGCAACACCGCCCTTCATTGCCTTGGGTGGCTTGTTGGCAGGATGGTGGCCGTTAAACATTCTGTTTGCTTTATTGTCACTGACGGCCATTATTTACTGCTTTGAGCAACAGACAATCGGTGGCTATCTCAGCGCTTGCGCTGTATTTATTGTCGGCGGTTCATCAGTAGAATTCTGGTGGCCTGTTTTAGCGTTTGGGACTGCAATCTGGTGGTACTGCAAAACGCCGCGAATCGCACCCTTGGTAATAGCCATGCTAGCCTTGCTGTTACTCCGACTTATTAACGGCAATTATTGGGCTTTTGCTGCCCTGCCCATTTTGATCGCCAGCACCGCCGTCACTATTCCTGTGCCCCGTTATCAGTGGCTATTTTATTATTTCTACCCGCTACATTTAAGCCTTCTTTGGTTATCGACAAGGCTTGCCTTTGGCTTTGGATGATAAATAGGGTAGGGAGGTTGAAACAGAATCCGTAATATAAACCCTGTTTAACAGTTGTTCTGTCATATAAACAAAGTAATCGTATAACAACACGGCAATAATTCGTTTACTAGGCATTAATTACTCGGATAGAGATAATCCACGATTGAATGCCTATTATTAGATGGGCGAAAAAGATTGTCACTTGCTTCAATTTAGAATGGAGCAATCACAGTTAATTTTAATTCTATATAATGATTATTTATTAAGAGAAAATATCGTACATTAAATTCATAGCATCGATTAAATCCCAAGAAAAAATCACCCTAAAGTTTAGCCGCTTAATTTCTCGGGCAATAAGCAGCTAATGTATAACCTCCTATTCTTTACCAATATCCTTCGAATACTTGATGAGAATGGCGGGGCATGAAAGAAAAACTCTCGAAAATATCAGGGGTATCTACCTCATTTATTTCAACTTTATTCAACGGCAAAGGTAATCCGTCTTTACGGATTATGGAGCGGATTGCAGATGCGCTGGATAAGCCTTTAACCGAGCTTCTCGATGAATCAGACTTGGACAATGAATCATTAGAGGTCTTAGCAGCGGCAAGCTCAGAGGAATAGTGCGTATCTTTAATGCTGCCGTCTCATCAAGCTTTATCACTGGACAATGAACAATGGAGGCTATGGAGAAGCTGAAGAAACAAAAAAAGTCACAAAAACCAATAAATGAGGAAAATCATTTTTATTTTGTTCATTAATAATCTCATTATATAAATAATATATATTTTTTATATCGATATATTGTATAATAGACCATCGAATTATTTTATCGATGCAATTAATCTATGCCAAAACTACATCATCAAAACAAATCATTTAGCTCAGTAAAAGCACGCGCCAAAACCAAACTGGAGCGTAATCTCAGTTCGGAAATTTTGGCGACTCTCTCACCAATCCAAAAACCATCGAACTTATGCTGAATTCGGATGACAAGAGGCACTATCCACTTAATCAAGTACATTTGAGGTAATTATGAAAAAAGCAAAAATACCACAAAAAAGAATTATTGCTAGGCTGAAGATGCAACTACATCAACACTTACAATGTAAATTAATTGGAAGCTTTAGACAAATTGGCGGGGTGCATGGATCGGCACAGCAAATCGCAGGCTTTGGTTTGGTTAGCTAATGCTAAGCTGATTTTAATACAAAGCGCATCGGGTTGTTCATCCATTATTACCATTTTACCGCTTGAGGAGGCTGAAGCATGCACACTCTTGACTTAAAACAAGCTGCTGAGTTTTTAAAAATGCACCCGGTCACTCTCCAATGCAAAGCAAAGGCAGGGGAGATTCCCGGCGCTAAACCTGGGAAAAGCTGGGTCTTTATTGATGAGGATTTGGCAAATTACATCCGTTCGCAGTACACTGAACACGGCAAACGGATAGCTTCACAAAATGGAGAAACAAAATGCTCTTTAAACGAAACGAAATCTGGTATTACAAATTTACAATTAGTGGAAAAACGCTATACCGATCTACTGGCACCTCAGATAAATCAAAGGCGCAAGAAATAGCCGACAAAGTTAAAGCAAAAACCTGGGATCAACTCAAAGGAGGCGAAAAACAAACCTATATTTGGCAAGAAGCAGTCGTCAGATACCTGCAGGAAGCCGATAAAAAAAGCATTGATGATGACAAATCTATGCTGCGCTGGATCGCACAACACCTTGATAACAAGTATTTGCATGATATTGACAAGGCCTTAATTGAATCAATTATTCATGCCAAACTCATAGAAGGTGTAAGCAAAACCAGAGTAAATCGTGTCACCACTGTGGTTAACACTATTCTTAATAAAGCAGTGAAGGAATGGCAATGGTTGGACACAAAACCGCATATTCGTAAATTCAAGGAGCCGAACGTCAGAATACGTTGGTTAACCCAAGATGAAGCAGCGCGGTTGCTGACAAAGCTTCCGCCACATTTAGGAGCAATGGCAAGATTTACCTTGGCGACGGGTTTAAGAGAATCCAATGTCCTGCAACTGGAATGGCAACAAATCGACATGCAACGACGGGTTGCTTGGATTCATCCAGACCAAGCCAAGGCAGCAAAAGCGATTGGTGTGCCGTTAAACGATGATGCGGTAGCCATACTAAAAGCACAAATAGGAAAACATCACACGCATGTGTTTACCTATGAAGGTAAGCCGGTTGGAAAGGCTGGAACACTCGCATGGCGAAAGGCATTAAAGCGGGCTGACATTGAACAGTTTAGATGGCACGATTTACGCCATACTTGGGCAAGTTGGCATGTGCAAAATGGAACTCCGCTTAATATCCTGAAAGAAATGGGAGGTTGGGCGAGTTATGAGATGGTACAACGATACGCACACTTGGCACCTGAACATTTAGCTAAGTTTGCAGGAAACGCACAAGTTGCAAAATCGGTTGCAGAGAAAAACGATATTATTGTAACTATCACTTAACTTATTGATTTAATGGGGTGAACGACGGGGCTCGAACCCGCGACAACCGGAATCACAATCCGGGACTCTACCAACTGAGCTACGCTCACCATAATAATGGGTTATTCGTGTAATGGTGCGCTTGGCAGGACTCGAACCTGCGACCCCCGGCTTAGAAGGCCGGTGCTCTATCCGGTTGAGCTACAAGCGCTAAACTGGTCGGGATGGAGGGATTCGAACCCCCGACATCCTGCTCCCAAAGCAGGCGCGCTACCAAACTGCGCTACATCCCGATAACTCTTTAATAGTTGATTGGCTTAATTTGCAAACCACCCTTAAGGAGCTGGCTATTATGACGATGCATCTTGATGTCGTCAATTTTTATTTTCACTAAAAGTGCAAATTGCTTACAACTTGGCTTTAACCAGTTGATAAGTTTCTTCTACGACACCTTCGTAATTTTTTAAAATCGTTTCTAATTCAAGTAGTTTGGCTTCTGCGAAGGACCTGTCTTTAAGACTGCCAGTATTAATATAAACATTGAGCGCGGCACTTTTTAAGCCACTGTAACCTGCCATTACCGCCGCGCCGGCATCACTGATAACACCAAGACTGCCTTTATTGGCAGCGCAGCGACTTAAGTCAATAGCTTCTGCACAGGCGCGTGCGCAATCTATGGGTACTTGTGTCGCTGCTTTTAATACGGTTTGTATGGCTTCGGTACGCGCTGCTTTTTCTTCGTCTGTTTCTTTAGGTAAACCATAAGCCGTCATTAAGCGATTGAATACCTCTACATCGGCTTTAATCAAGCCTGTCAGTTTTTCACGTAACGCTTCTGACTTTTTCAGCAAGGCTTGCATTTCAGTTTCAACCTCGGCGTATTTGGGCTTACCAATAGTTAAATTACAAACCATGCTGGTTAATGCGGCAGACTGCGCACCCATGAGTGCAGAGACGCTACCACCGCCTGGGGTGGCTGATTTACTGGCTAATTCATCAAGAAAGATTTGAATGGATTGGTCTTTTATTTCACTCATCAGGTAATTTTTTATTATTTATTGCGGATGGGATAAGGTTATTGTAGTCGTTGGATTAGCAATTATTCACCGCCCCCCCCTTTTTCAAGAGAGGGGTGTTGAATAATGACTACTTACTTTTTCAGGTATGGCTAATAGTTAAAAGCTATTCACGCCGCCAACTGGTGGTGCCATTAGGGGCATCTTCCAAAATTACGCGGTGGATTTTTAAGTCATCGCGAATTTTATCCGCCAACGCCCAGTTTTTAGCTTTTTTAGCATCCAGACGGGCTTGTATTTGCTGGTCAATAACGGTATCTGTTTGTTCTTCGCTGTTATCAACGCCACTCTTTAAAAAACCTTCCGGATCATCTTGTAATATTCCTAACAAGCTACCTAGTTGTTTTAAGGTGGACGCCAACACGTGTGTTTTTTCCTGAGCAGTTTCTTTGGCTTTATTTAGATCTCTTGCCAAATCAAATAATACAGACACGGCGACAGGCGTATTAAAATCATCGTCCATAGCCATTTCAAATCGGGCTTTGTAATCGGTATCTATAATGGCATCTGCGCTGTCACAGCCACGCAAGGCGGTATAAAGCCTTGTTAATGCAGCACCCGCATCATTCAGTTGTTCATCTGAATAATTCAAGGGGCTACGGTAATGACTGGAGAGAATAAAAAAGCGGATTATTTCAGGTTTATATTGTTTCAGCACTTCGCGCACGGTAAAAAAATTACCCAGCGACTTGGACATTTTTTCTTCATTAATTCGCACAAATCCATTGTGCATCCAAAAATTAACAAATTGTTCGCCGGTTGCACCTTCTGACTGGGCAATTTCATTTTCATGATGGGGGAACTGTAAATCCATGCCGCCGCCATGAATGTCAAAATGATTGCCCAAGCAGCAAGTCGACATGGCTGAGCATTCAATATGCCAACCGGGACGGCCTAATCCCCAAGGCGATTGCCATGCCGGTTCGTTGGCTTTGGCCATTTTCCATAATACAAAATCCATGGGGTTGCGCTTTGCCAGGTCAACATCAACGCGCTCACCCGCCTGTAAATCGTTTAAATTTTTGCCTGATAATTGTCCGTAATTTTTAAATTTTGTGACGGCGTAAAACACATCGCCATTGCCGCCGACATAAGCCAGGCCCTTAGCGATTAATGCCTCAATCATGGTAATGATATCGGGAATAGATTGTGTTGCTTTGGGTTCAGCATCGGGTGGCAATACTGAAAGCGCTTGCTCATCTTCATGCATGGCGGTAATAAAACGCTCGGTCAATTCGCCAAAAGCTTCGCCGTTGTCGTTGGCACGCTGAATAATTTTGTCATCAATATCGGTGATATTTCTTACGTAGGTCAAGTCATAACCCGAATAGCGAAAATAACGCGCGACGGTATCAAACACCACCATTACACGGGCATGGCCGATATGACAATAATCATAAACGGTCATGCCGCAAACATACATGCCGATTTTGCCTTCTACTCGCGGCTTGAATAATTCTTTTTTTCGGGTCAGGGTGTTATATATTTTTAACATAAATTTATAAGTTATACCGTTAGGCAAAGTCTGCATACAGCGCCTAATTTTATAGCAAACGGGCTGCCGATTGTGAGATCGCCAGGCAACAAAATAGTACAATCTACCAAGCGACTACTTCTCTTTCAAGATAAAAACACATAAAATCTATCTTTTGCATCACCCGTAAGGAAAAATAAATGCGTACAATCATTCTTTTTATGATGCTGTCTTTAACCTCAACACTTTCATTTTCAACGGAAAAAACTATGTCAGATACACAAACAAAAGTTAAATTAACCACCACGCTCGGTGAAGTTATTATTCAGCTAAATACTGAAAAAGCACCGATTTCGTCGGCAAATTTTTTAACCTATGTTAATGAAGGCTTTTACAACGGTACTATTTTTCATCGGATCATTCCTGATTTTATGGCGCAAGGGGGCGGCTTTGATACCAGTTTTAATCAAAAAGCGGTTCATGCATCTATCAAAAATGAAGCCAATAATGGTCTAAAAAACACGCGCGGCACCTTGGCGATGGCTAGAACCAACGATCCGGATTCTGCGACTGCGCAATTTTTTATTAATTACAAAGACAATTCGTTTTTAAATCACACCAGCCAAACTTCAAGCGGCTGGGGTTATGCTGTATTTGGCGAAGTGATTGAAGGCATGGATGTGGTTGATGCCATGGCTAAACAAGCGACCAGTAATCGTGGTGGTCATGAAAATGTACCCAAAACTGACATCGTTATTGAAAAAGCTGAAGTTGTAAAATAAAAAACAAGGCGCAAGGTTAAAGGCGCAAGGTTAAAGGCGCAAGCTAAAATGCTTACTTTAGCCTTTAGCCTTTAGCCTTTAGCCTTTAGCCTTTAGCCTTTAGCCTTTAGCTTTTTTTCCATCAGCTGACAGAGTCGCCCATTGAAACAAGACATCCTGTTTATTTCAGATTTACACATCTCTTTGGAAAAACCTGAAATCACGCGTCGATTTCTTGCTTTTTTACAAAACAGGGCGACTAAAGCAACTGCCGTTTATATCCTGGGCGATCTTTTCGATGCCTGGATAGGCGATGATGACCCGACGCCACCCAACAATAAAATCCGCAAACAACT
>JBAXUR010000148.1:0-6946 GCA_037129595.1 Methylococcaceae bacterium
ATATGCCAGCATATTTTGTTACTTGGGATAAAGATGATTGGCCTTATGAAAAATTGTTGCCAATTGTTGAAAAATTTAAAAAATATGGTCACGTTGAAAACCGTTGGAGTTGTGGTACTACGAAAAAAATTCAACTGAATGATAGAATTTTTTTAATAAAAAGAGGTAAAGGTAGAAGAGGTATATTTGGTTCAGGAAATGTAACAAAAGTGCCGTTTCTTGATAGCCACTATAACTCAGAGGAAGCAGAAAAAGGTAAAGAGTGCCTATTTATCAATATTGATTTTGACTACATATCTGATCCGGAAAAGAAAATCGTCATCGATAGGGAGGAGCTTAATGCACCTGATTTTGCAGGTAGTTTTTGGAACTCTCAAGGTTCAGGTAAGACCATACCTTATAAAATATCACAAGCTCTTGAGCGTCTTTGGGCATCAAGAACAGGGACATTAGAAATACAATATCCAGAACAAATACTTACTGATTCTCATCTAATAGAAGGAGCGAGAAAACAGGTTCAAGTGAATGTTTTTGAAAGGGATAGTAAAGCACGTCAGCAGTGCATTGATTATTACGGTCTGAACTGTGTCGTATGCAATTTTCATTTTGAGCTTGCCTATGGGCAATTAGCAAAAGGTTATATACATGTTCATCATCTGACGCCATTATCTGAAATAAATGAAGAATATGTTGTGAATCCTATTGAAGATTTAAGACCAGTATGTCCAAATTGTCACGCTATGCTTCATCAAAAAGGAGTATCTTCAGGAATTGATGGGGTTAATGAGATTCAGCAGTTATTTAAAATATATAACAAATAGTTTTTGGCTATTTGCCATCGAACAAACACAAGCTGGTTGTTGCGTGGATCGAAATACATCAAGAAGATTTGCTTGCTGACTGGGATTTGGCTGTTAATGGTAATAAACCATTTCCAATTAAAGGGATTGATCAATGAGAATAGCTGACCTTAAGATAAAACCAAACTTTATTTTGACTGTTGTTGCTGAGGATGGGCGTGTTGGAGATTTTGATGTCGGCCCTTATCTCCAAGACGAAGCGTTTGAAGCGCTTCAAAACAAAAGTGAATTCGCCAAAGTGATCAATGGTGGTTACTTTATTGAATGGGACTGTGGAGCTGATTTGTCAGCAGATACCATTGAGGCACGATGGTGTACTGTTGGTAATGCCGATTTGAAAACGATGCAAAGCTAAAAAGAGAAAAGCCATGAGCTTAAACCCTGCCTATCAACCAATAAGTGAAGACGATTACCTGCAAAGCGAATTGCTTGCAGAAACCAAGCATGAATATATTGATGGTCAAGTTCATGCAATGGCTGGAGCCAGCGAAAATCATAATTTGCTGTCAGTTAATATGGCGAGTGAATTAAAGAGTCGATTGAAAGGCACGCCCTGTAGAACTTTTATAGCGGATATGAAAGTTAAAGTTGGAGGCAATTTTTTTTATCCCGATGTGATGGTGGTTTGCCAGGAAGATAACGACAACGAGTATTACAAAACAGCGCCTGTTATTATTGTTGAGGTTTTATCCAAATCGACCCGGCGCTTTGATCAGACTGACAAACGTTTGCGTTGTCAAAGAATCCCCACACTCAAAGAATATGTTTTAATCGAGCAGGATAAGGGAGAGATTCAGGTTTTTAGTAAAAAAGACCAGTGGCAATCCTTTTATTATTATCTCGGTGACGACATTACTTTCTCTTCATTAGGGGTGACGGTGCGGGTTGAAGATATTTACTATCAAGTCAACAATGAAGATGTGCTGGATTTTTTACGGGAAAAAAGTGTTTAGGCACAAATCCAAATACACTCAATCAGAGGTTGCATCATGAATCATCTTAATGAAATAACAGCACATAGCCAAAGGTTGCCAGAAAGTTTACAAAAAGAAGTATTGGATTTTGTTTTTTTCCTGGAAGCACGTTATTCATTCAAACCAAAAACGCAGAACAGGAATGAATTAACCGATAAAGAGATTGATCAGGCTTGCGGTATTTTACAAGCACCACACGGTATCACTTTGGAACAAATGGATGCGGCCATAAAAAATCGCGGCGGGAGTTTATGATTGCCGTTGATACCAATGTGCTGCACTTTATGCGAATTCCAATTTTTAGTTAGGGGTTTATTTTGGCTTATGAGGTTAGTTTTACCGAAGCGGCTTTGAAAAGCTTGCAACGTTGTTCGCTCAAAGATAAAAACTTGATTATCGGGAATATTGAACAGCTCGCCGTAGATCCGCTTCGTAAAAGCAATGTGAAAAAACTGGTTGATTTTGATGCGGCAGCTTTTAGGATGCGCGTAGGGAATTATCGAATTTTATTTGATCGAGAGGATGACTTGAAAATTATTGATATTATAGACATCCTGCAACGTAAACAGGCATATCAAAAGAGGTAGCTATGTTAGAGCATGTACAAATTATTGAAGAACATGGGAAAGCTAAATTTGCAGTCATCGATTTTGAAGAATACCAGTCAATTAAAGCACTGTTATCAGAGCCTGAAAAACTGGCAGATTATTTAGATTACTTACACATGCAAGCGGTTAAGCAAGCATCCTCTAAACGCCACACTTTGGCAGAAGTTAAACATGCTTGTGATTTTATTTAATGAGAATTTTAGGGATAGACCCCGGTTCAAGATTAACCGGATACGGAATTATAGAAGAATCGCCACGAGGCTATAAATACATAGCCAGTGGCAGTATTCGGATTAAAGCGGATTATTTTCCGGATCGGCTTAAACAAATATTTGACGGAATTTTGGAAATTGTCGATAACTATCAGCCTGAGCAAATGGCCATAGAACAAGTCTTTATGCATAAAAATGCGGATTCTGCGCTTAAACTGGGTCAGGCGCGTGGCGCTGCCATTTGTGCGGTGCAAACCAAAGTGATACCGGTATTTGAATATGCGGCGAGGCAAGTTAAACAAGCGGTGGTAGGGAAGGGCGCTGCCGATAAAATTCAGGTTCAACACATGGTGAAAATGTTGCTAAATGTCCAAGGCGAATTATCGTTGGATGCCAGTGATGCCTTGGGTATTGCCATTTGTCATGCCAATTATCAGCAAACTGCCATCATGTTGGGCAAGCAAGGAGTGTCGAGATGATCGGTTTTTTACGTGGTATATTGGTTCATAAAGCGCCGCCTTTTTTGGTGTTGGATGTGCAGGGTGTCGGTTATGAGGTGGAAGCGCCGATGACGACTTTTTATGATCTGCCTGCCATCAACGAAGAGATAAAATTACATACCCATCTGGTCGTTCGGGAAGATGCACATATCTTGTTTGGCTTTTCTGCGGAAGCAGAACGTACTTTATTTAGAACGTTGATTAAGGTTAATGGCGTCGGTCCCAAGTTGGCGTTAACTATTTTATCCGGACAGAGTGCGGAAGAATTTCATCGTTGTATTCAGGATAATGATACACAAGCGTTGGTGCGTTTACCGGGTGTCGGCAAAAAAACGGCTGAACGCCTGGTTATTGAAATGCGAGACCGATTACCGGATTTGGCTGATTCAGTGGCAACGAGCACCAACAAAACGGGGGCGACGACACCCGCACCAGGTAATCCAAAGCAGGAAGCGGTCAGTGCCTTGTGTTCTTTGGGCTACAAGCCTTTGGATGCAAACAAGATGGTACAAAATATCAGCACCGAAGGTAAAAGTTGTGAAGATATTATCAGGCTGGCATTGCAAGGCGCAGTCAGATGATTGAAAGTGATCGACTGATAACCGCTCGCGGTAATACCGATGAAGAACGGCAAGACCGCGCCATTCGTCCAAAGCGGCTGGCGGACTATATTGGACAGAAAGAATTGCGTGCGCAAATGGAGATTTTTATCCAGGCGGCAACCGCTCGCCAAGAGGCTTTGGATCATGTATTGATTTTTGGCCCGCCGGGATTAGGTAAAACAACACTAGCCAATATCATTGCAGCGGAAATGTGTGTTAAAATTCGCCAGACTTCAGGGCCTGTGCTGGATAAAGCAGGTGATCTTGCTGCCCTGCTGACTAATCTTGAACCGCATGACGTATTATTTATTGATGAAATACATCGCTTAAGTCCTGCGGTTGAAGAAATTTTATATCCGGCTATGGAAGATTATCAACTGGATCTTATGATTGGTGAAGGGCCTGCCGCCCGTTCAATCAAGCTGGACTTGCCACCATTTACGCTAGTCGGCGCAACAACCCGCGCCGGTTTGCTGACGTCTCCGTTACGTGATCGCTTTGGCATTGTGCAGCGCTTGGAGTTTTACACGGTTGATGAACTAGCCAGTATTGCCATTCGTTCGGCTAACGTCTTGGGGATTGCCATGGAACAGAAGGGTGCGTATGAAATTGCTCGCCGTTCTCGGGGTACGCCCCGAATTGCCAACCGCTTGCTGCGACGGGTGCGGGATTATGCTGAAGTAAAAGGCAATGGCAATATTACGGAAGAAGTTTCCGTTCAGGCTCTGGACATGTTGAGAGTGGATAGTAACGGGTTTGATGCGCTGGATCGGAAGTTGCTGATGACAATGATTGAGAATTTTGACGGTGGCCCGGTGGGTCTTGACACACTGGCGGCAGCAATCAGTGAAGAACGCGGTACTATTGAAGACGTATTGGAGCCGTATTTGTTGCAACAAGGTTTTATTATGCGCACACCCCGTGGACGAGTTGTTACCCGAAATGCGTACCTGCATTTTGGCTTGCCGCTACCGAAACAAATAGGGGTCTCCGAGGATTTGTTTGACTAATGCAGGGTGCGCCATACACCTTTACCGCGCAAGGTACGCACAATATACCTTACGCAAGCTGATCTTCGTGCCTTAACCATCAAACCATGAAAATTAAAAAATTTATCTGGCCGGTGCGTGTTTATTATGAAGACACGGATGCCGGTGGCGTGGTGTTTTACGCCAACTATCTCAAGTTTTTTGAACGGGCAAGAACAGAAATGCTCAGGGCGATGGGTTATGAGCAGGATGAGCTTATGGTCAATGCCGGCATTATTTTTGTCGTGCGATCAGTGCAAGTTGATTATCTTCGATCTGCCCGATTTAATGAATTAATCCAAGTCAGTGCCGAGGTGGTTCTCGTTAAAAAAGCCAGTCTTACTTTTGAACAACTAATTACACGGGGTGATGACGTTTTATGTAAAAGCATAATTCGCATTGCCTGTTTGGACGCCAATACCCTGCGTCCTAAAGCGATTCCTGAAAACTTACTAGAGCTGTTAAAGAATGAACACTGATTTATCCATTTTCCATTTAATCAAAGAAGCCAGTTTTGTTGTTCAATTTGTCATGATGCTGTTGTTGATAGCATCCTTGTCATCATGGACATTTATCTTTTCCAAACGCAAAGAACTTAACCGGGCGATTGAAATTACTGATGAGTTTGAGGAGCAGTTTTGGTCAGGTGTTGCCTTGGCCGATCTTTATAGAAAATTGGCGGCAAAGGATTTTGAGCCGGAAGGGATAGAAAAGATATTTCTGGCCGGTTATAAAGAATTTTCGCGGATGCGACAAACCGGTAATGTTGAGCCCGCCGTGCAAGTAGAAAGTGCGCAGCGTGTTATGCGTATCGAATTGTCACGGGAATTGGAACGCTTGGATGAGCATTTAGCCTTTCTGGCCACCGTCGGCTCTACCAGTCCTTATGTCGGTTTGTTTGGTACGGTATGGGGGATTATGAATTCTTTTATGTCGCTGGGTAATGTTAAGCAGGCGACTCTGGCACAAGTTGCTCCAGGTATTGCCGAAGCATTGATTGCAACCGCTATTGGTTTGTTTGCGGCAATACCCGCTGTTGTCGCTTATAACCGTTTTTCTACTCGATTGGACAGATTAACCGGTCGCTATGAATTGTTCGTCGAGGAATTTGTGGTCTTGTTGCAAAGACAGGCGCATAGCAAATGAGCAGGAAACACGGGCGCAGAAAACCAATGGCGGAAATCAATGTAGTACCTTACATTGACGTGACGTTGGTATTGTTGATTATTTTTATGATTACCACACCAATGCTGCAAACAGGCGTGGAAGTTGATCTTCCGCAGGCTGAATCAAAAACTGTAGAATCGGAAGGTGACGGTAATAATCCACCGATTGTCATTTCCATTAAAGAGCAGGGTCAATATTACATCAAGGCTGATACCGAGAACGATGAACCCATATTGCCTGAAGAAATAAATGCACGGGTAGCGGCCATATTGATTAATAAGCCAAAAACACAAGTGCTGATTAATGCGGATAAAGGCGTGTCTTATGGTACGGTGGTTACAGTCATGGCAGCGCTAAAAAATGCCGGTGTGCCTACTGTGGGGTTAATGACCAAGCCGGAAGAACAATAGATTTAAATGGATAAGCAAAAAAGATTTACACGGCCGTTTTTACTGGCCTTAGCCTTACACCTTACACTTTTGGGTCTATTTTCGTTAAGTGCTCTATACAAGCCAAAGGTAATAGAGGAGCCTAAACCTGCCCCGGAAATTATCCATGCGACAATGATTGATACGGCTAGTTTGCAGGCAGAAGCAGAGGCTATAAAAAAAGCTGAATCCGTAAAAAAGCAAGCGACAAAAGAACAGCTTGATGCTGCACAAGCCAAAGAAAAAACTGAAGTAGAAACAAACCAGGTTGAGCTTGAAAAAGCAAAAGCCGAAGCCGCCGACCAAGCCAAAGCAGAAGCTGCCAAACAGGCTAAAGCCGAAGCGGCCGAACAAGCCAAAGCGGAAGCTGCCAAACAGGCTAAAGCCGAAGCCGCCAAACAGGCAAAGGCAGAAGCCGTCGACTTAGCCAAGGCAGAAGCCGCCAAGCAGGCAAAAGCCGAAGCGGCCGAACTAGCCAAAGCGGAAGCCGCCAAACAGGCTAAAGCCGAAGTAGCCGAGCAAGCCAAGGCTGAAGCCGCTAAACAGGCGAAAGCCGAAGTAGCCGAA
>JBAXUR010000149.1:0-6900 GCA_037129595.1 Methylococcaceae bacterium
TAGGTTAGATGCCAGTGGAAAACATGGATTAATCGTATTTGTACGCACCGGCACTTACGCCGAACTGTTCAGTGAGTGATATCGAAATTGGGTGCAGCAACCGCTCAGGTTTAAATCCAGTTAATCGTTTTGTTGTCCGGGATATGCAAAGCGGACACTAGAAATTAACTAAATTGAGATTTTTGGTCGTCAGTCACCCTTTTGCGACATTCGAATATGAATATTAGCTTTCTTATAGCAGTCATTGGCAAAGTAGTTTTATCAATCCATTACTGACATTCCGGCCTTGTACCCCTTGGTGTAAAATGAATGACACTCGGGCTTTTTTGCATAGGGCGCATTTATGCGAGGGCTTTTTTATGTTAGGTCTTTGCTTTAACAATACTTCGGACAGCTTTAAGCTATTGAAATAATATGTTATTTGACGAATCACCTCAAAAACCTGATGTTTATACTAATAAATAACTCATTAATTTTCAATTGGTTAATATTTAATGCGACTCTGCATTTTGTATAAGTTTGATTTAATTCTCCACAAACCGCCACAAGCCTTGTTATTCGTGAAGTACCATTTATCAAAACTGTCCGAAGTATTGTAAAATATAAGTAACTTAAAGTACGAGTTATCCTTTAAGGTAAACCTACATCAGGGGCAATTATCTTAGCCAAACAGACTCTTTCATTTGTTTTAATGAAAAAGCACTTTCGAAAAATAATATAAATATTCATCATGCAAGATAAAAAGATAGCGATTATTACCTCTGTAATTCCAAAGCTTAACCTCGCCTTTCAGCAAAATTCATTACCCTTAATTACGGAAATTGAATTAAGGAATAGTAGCCAACAAAGTTTTCGTGATCTTGAATTGGTTTTGACCAGTTCACCTGGTTTTCTTGTTGAACGAACTTGGTTCCTAGATAAGCTTACCGCTGATAGCCAAGTGATTTTAGAGGATATCAGAGCTGAGCTAAATGCCGAGTTTTTGCGTGCTATTCACGAGTCATTACTGGGTGAAATGACGTTTACGCTAAGATCAGGCACTGAATTACTTGATGTTAAAACCCAAAAAGTTGAATTATTAGCTAAAGATGAATGGGTGGGCACACGGATATTGCCAGAAATTCTGGCGGCCTTTGTACAGCCTAATGATGCAGCGGTGCAAGCCATTTTACGGGATGCGTCGAAGATGCTTGAGGCGGGTGGTCAGTTAGCTTCAATTGAAGGCTACCAATCCAAAAGTCCACGACGCGTGGCAATTATTGTCAGTGCACTATGGAGTGCAGTCTGCAAGTTGGATCTCAGTTATACAAACCCGCCGGCCAGTTTTGAAGAAGAAGGACAGCGGGTGCGCTTGCCTTCAAAAATAGCGGAAAACCGTCTGGCAACCTGTTTGGATACGTCGTTGTTATTTGCATCTTGCCTTGAACAATCGGGTTTAAATGCGTTGGTTATCTTTACCAAAGGTCATGCGTTTGCCGGCTGCTGGCTAAGTGATGACGATCTTTCATCTGCGGTAATTTATGACGTTCAAGCGTTGCGTAAGCGCTGTCAATTAAATGAATTGATCGTATTTGAAACGACTCTTTGTACCAATAAACCACCGGCTAAATTTAGCTTGGCCAAACAAGCGGCCGAAGATAAATTAAATAATGATGCGGATTTTGTTCTGGCGATTGATATTAAGCGTGCCAGATCTGCGCGTATCAAACCCTTATCTGATATAGAGTTAGTGAGCGGATATCAGGCAAACGTTGTCGTGGATGACGTTGAATTGCCGGTTGAAATTATCACCGACATCCCCGAGCAGTCTTTTTATTCTGATGATAACCCGGAGATCATTTTAGATACGCCAGAAGCACGTATAGAAAACTGGAAGCGACAGTTGCTGGATTTAACCATGCGCAATCGCTTATTAAACTTTACCAGTCGTACCCGGGCAATCGAAATCAATTGTAACGATATCGCAAGCCTTGAAGATATGCTGGCTGATCATCAACAATTTAAGATTATATCGGTTGATACGTTAAAGCTTGCCAGTGATCCGCGTTCCGAGCAATTGTATTTGCAACAACATCAGGAAAGTTTGCTTACTGAACAATTGCAGAGGCATTTATCTAAAAAAGAGCTGATTGCAAACACGGACGACAAAAAACTTACCACTGATTTACTGGAACTTTACCGAACAGCGAAAGAGTCAATTCAGGAGAGTGGGGCCAATATTCTGTATATTGCCTTAGGTTTTTTAAATTGGTCCAATGGCAAAGATACACTGCGAATTTATAGGGCTCCCTTAATTTTAATTCCAATTGAAATAACACGTAAAAGTGTGAGCTCTGGTTTTAAGTTACAAGCCCATGAGGACGAGCCTCGGTTTAACCCCACTTTGCTGGAAATGCTAAAACAAGATTTTGCACTTGAAATTCCTGAGTTAGCAAGTAATCTGCCGACCGATGAACATGGCTTGGATGTTAAGAAAATTTTAAATATTCTACGTATAAAGATAAAAGATATTGCCGGTTGGGAGGTTGAGGAGAGCGTGGTTGTTTCCACTTTTTCATTTGCCAAATATCTGATGTGGAACGATCTATGTGAACGTGTCGATGCCTTAAAAGAAAGCGCGGTCGTTAAACATTTAATTGAAAGTCCCCGAGATATGTATACCGGAACGGGTATTGAATTTCCGGATCCTAGACAGCTCGATGCCGCGCGACACCCCAGAGATACATTTATTCCCCTGTTAGCCGATAGCTCGCAAATAGCGGCTGTTTATGCAGCTGAAGCAGGTAAAGATTTTGTTTTAATCGGGCCACCCGGTACGGGTAAAAGTCAGACCATTGCCAATATGATTTCTCAATTATTGGCGACCGGAAAAACCGTGTTGTTTGTATCAGAAAAAACGGCAGCTTTAGAAGTGGTTTATCGACGCTTGCTTCAAGTCGGTTTAGGTGAGCATTGTCTTGAATTACACTCGGCAAAAGCCAAAAAATCAGATGTTATTGCGCAATTAGGCAAAGCTTGGGGCGCTGTTGATATTTCAGGGATGAATTGGGAAAAAGAAGCCGAACGCTTAGCGCAGGTCAGAGGCGATTTGAACCTATACGTGGAACGCTTACATCATCGTTACCCGAATGGACTGACGCCACATCAGGCAATGGGCGTGGTCATAAAGTACAGTGATGTGCCGGTCATCAAGCTGCACTGGAATAGTCCTGCGGAGCATTCCTTAGAGGCGTTTGAAGCATTACATGAAATTACTAACCGTATTGATGCCAATAGTATTGAGTTGGCAGGCATTGGTTTGGATGTTTTTTCACAAATTGCTACTGGCGAATGGTCGCCTTCTTGGCAAAGTGAGGTGTTAAGTTTAGCCGGCAATGTCCAGCAAGTAGTTAAAGCGCTGGAATTTACATCGAATGAGTATGTACGGCATTTGGGTTTAAATTTGATTTTTAGCCAAGCATCCCAATTAGTTGCCTTACAAAAATTGGCGGAGTTATTACCGGATGCTTTTGCTGAAAACTATGGTTTTGGATTTTCGCCTCAAGGGGCGATGCAGCGAAAAGAGCTATTGGAATTGTCTGACCTGGTTGAACAATTTCATCGCCAAATGGAGGGCGTAAAAAATCCGTTTAAACGCTCTATATTGGACTGTGATCTGGAAGCACTTAAAAACAAGTGGAGCGAATCTGAAGAGAAATGGTTTTTAGCCAAGTGGTTAGGTAAACGCTCGATTAAAAAGGCCTTGGGAAAAAATGTAGGTAAAAAAATTCATCCGCAGACCCTGTCTGGTGATTTCGATAATTTAATTGAGGCTAAGCGTTTACAGGGCAAAATTGCCAAATACCAACATTTAGGGGCTGTGATTGGCAAATATTGGGAGGGCGTAGATTCCGATACTGTCTGGATTAGAAGTACATGTCAATGGCTGGATGGTGTGTTAAGTGCCTTGGTCAATGCGAGTGCAGACACTGAACAAGTGGCTGCTAATAAACAGCGTATCGCGCAGTTGGTAATCGATCAAAACGAGTTGCTAGAGCGCAATGCTGCCATTGGCGCTAAAGGTGCTGCCTATTTAGAGTCGCTGGGTCATTATCAACAACATACAGGGCAGTTGGCTACCGTTATCGGTTCTCAAGCGGGGGATGTTTTTAAAGCAACAGGAGAAACTGATTTCTTCCAACAGGTTATTGAGCAATGTGATGTCTGGTTAGCGCATAAAAATAAACTACGTTACTGGTGTGCCTGGAGAAAAGTGCGGCAGGATGCTATTTCCGCCGGTTTAGCTACTTTAATTGACGGTATTGAACAGGGGCACACCGAGGATTTATCCGCAAAAGAATTGTTATTGGTTAATTATTCACGTTGGTGGATAAATTCGGTTATTGATCATGACGAGGTGTTGAGGAATTTTATTCCGGCTGAGCATCGTCAAAAAATCGAAACATATCATCAATTAGATAAAGACTTTATGCAACTGACTCAGGACTATGTCAGGGCGCTGTTGGCTGCCGGTATTCCTAAGCCACAAGATATTAAGAAGGGCTCTGAATGGGGCGTGTTAGCGCGTGAAATTCAAAAGAAAACACGCCATATGCCGTTGCGGCAATTGATGAGTCAGATGCCGGAGGTGATTACTAAATTGACGCCTTGTGTGATGATGAGTCCAATGAGCATAGCACAATACCTGCCGGCTAATAGTAAGGCTTTTGATGTGGTTATCTTTGATGAAGCCAGTCAAATTACCGTGCCGGATGCCATTGGCGCAGTTGCAAGAGCTAAACAAGCGATTGTAGTCGGTGATCCAAAGCAACTTTCACCTAGCGCTTTCTTTGCTAAAAGATCAGGGGGGGACGAGTACTCTGATGATTTTGAAGAGGATATGGAGTCCATTTTGGATGAGTGTTTAGCCGCAAATATTCCTTGTATTAATCTAAATTGGCATTACCGCTCGCGTTGTGAATCGTTGATCACTTTTTCTAATCATAAATACTACGGCGGCAAACTGATTACCTTTCCGAATAATGATACTCGTGGCATGTCAGTGTATTATCATGCGGTTGATTCTATCTATAAAGAAGGTCACAATCGTATCAATCGAGGTGAAGCAGCAGCGATTGTCGAGGATATTGTTGCCAAATTACGTCAACCCGGCTTTACTAAATCAATTGGCATTGTGACCTTCAATATGGATCAACAAAAATTGATTAGTGATTTATTTGAAGTCGCACGCAGTCAATACCCGGAAATAGAGCCACACTTTGCTGAAGATAAGTTTGATTCAGTGTTTGTTAAAAACCTGGAAAGTGTTCAGGGAGATGAGCGTGATTTAATTTATTTCTCTATAACCTTTGGTAAAGATGCCGCCGGTAAATTGAGTATGAATTTTGGCCCGATGAATCAAGCCGGTGGTACGCGCAGATTAAATGTTGCTGTGACTAGAGCCAAAGAAGAAATGCATGTGTTTGCGTCATTAAAACCGGAACAAATCGATTTATCACGTACCGGTGCGGAAGGTATCAGAGATTTAAAACATTTTCTGGAATATGCACAACGAGGCGTTTCCGCACTGACGGAAGCAGTTGGTGCCCCGGGTGGTTTTTTTGATTCACCCTTTGAACAAGCCGTTGCTGAACGGCTGCATTCGAAAGGCTGGATAACGCATTCTCAAGTGGGCGTATCCGGATTCAGGATTGATCTTGGCGTGATTAACCCTGATGCACCTGGCAGGTATCTGAGTGCTGTCGAGTGTGATGGCGCCAGTTATCACAGTTCTGCCACAGCCAGAGATCGTGACTTTTTAAGAGAGCAGGTGTTAAGAGGTTTGGGTTGGGAAGTAATTCGTATTTGGTCTACAGATTGGTGGATTGATTCCCAGTCAGCTTTAGAGCAGGTTGATAAGCAATTACATCAACTGTTGGCAGATTATAGAGCGTCATTACTTGCAACTCAAACAGACCTTTCAGTTATCGCTACCCCGGAAGAAGATTATGGTACAGAGGAGCCTGTTTATAACGCTGATGCAGGTGACGCGTATTTCATTAATGAGGAGGCACATGATCAAGAGCACGATGGTGTCAATGAAGTACTTAAAATATTTATTGATGATAATGAAGTCTATTCAATTAAATCTGATAAAGAGGTAGGAAAACAACAATTCAAAGATATCCATAATGACGCCCATTATTACAGTGATCCTCAGTTCAGATTATTTAAATCTGACTTAGAGTGGCATATTGGATGTTGTGAAACAACGACACTTGAAACTATTGTAAATGGTAATACATTGACTGGAACATTGATTGTCACCGATGGAATGGTTGTAGGTGTCGGTCGAGCATCTAAAAGTCTTATAAAGTTACCTGTTACTCTACGGTTAAGTTAATGGCTATATATCTTATAAAATTTTGATAATTGCCGATCAAATTATGCTGGGAGTGGTGGTTAAACCAAGGATTCTTATTTTGGCGTTGTAAAACGGCTTCCTGCTTTTTTACTTTCAGCGCTGGTTTTTTTAGTCTATTGAATATTAATATTCAATAGATCAATAGCTTGGTAATTGTTACCGGTTACTGGAAACAATTGAGCGCTCTTTTTGCAAAAGCTGGCAATATTTCGCCGCTGTTTGAGAACTTAATATTTAAGGTCAACAGAGCACATCTCTCTCGATGTGCTTTTATTCCAAACATTATTTATGACAGCGACAGGCGGCAGTTGGCCGTTATGCTGGCGGTCAGTTCCAACTAAAAATTAACACATTCCCGGAGGGGCTCGCATTAAGCCGGTCATTTTTGGATTAGGCTGCTTGCCTGACAAGTGGTCTGATATTCGGGCGTGGTTGTTGTTCTGCTTGCCATAGCTCCCATTGCGTTTGCATACCTAGCCAAACATCAGGGGACGTGC
>JBAXUR010000015.1:0-43559 GCA_037129595.1 Methylococcaceae bacterium
TCTGCCCGTCCTGAAGGCTGATTTGTAATTGCATGACGCGTTTTACCAGCAAAGCCAGTTGATCGGTTGCCGATTTAGGCAGGTTTACGACTGTTAAATTGCTAAAGCGTTCCAGCTTGGGTTCAATTTGCTTCCACCAAACCGTATTGCGTCCGCCATACGTGTATAAAATAACTTTATCTGCGCGACTGGATGCCTTGCGTAAACGTTTTTCATCCGGCATACCGACCTCTATCCATAACTCAATATCATCGGTCAGGCTTTTTTGCCAAAGATCCGGTTCGTCCTCCGAACTTAAGCCTTTGCAAAATTGCAGATGCTCATGCGCATTGACTATAAAAGCAAGCAAACGCACCATCATGCGCTCTTCAGTTTCGGAAGGGTGAAGTGCGATAGTCAGGTTATGTAGCTGATAATAGCCTCTGTCAATGTCGGCTATCTGACAGTCTGCTTTAAAAATGGTGGACTTAAGCGCCATTGAGTTTTTTTACGGATTGGTTAATTATGTTATTTTACCAGATTTTAGGGGCAGAGTATTTTGTCACGCCGCTCCAAAGAGAAATTAGCTGACAAAAAGTGAGTCCACGTGAGTAAATTTTTAAAATTTAAAGGGCGGGTTCGGGTACTATATGCCAAACTTTAAAAGAAATATTCAGATTAATCATGATGATAATTTGGCCTGAGATACTTAATCTACGGGACATGTGAGTCAATTTCAACAAACAAAACATAATCAGGAGGCTACATGCTTAATAAAGTAACTTTAATTGGACGTCTGGGTGCAGATCCAGAAGTTCGGTATATGCCATCAGGTGGCGCTGTAGCTAATATAACCTTGGCTACCAATTTTAGATGGAAAGACAAGCAATCCGGCGAAAAAAAAGAATCCACTGAATGGCATCGAGTGGTATTTTTTAACCGCTTGGCTGAAATAGCCGGTGAATACTTAAAAAAAGGCAGTCAACTTTATGTAGAAGGCCGTTTACAAACGCGTAAATGGCAAGATCAAAATGGACAGGATCGCTATACCACTGAAATTATCGCCACAGAAATGCACATGCTTGACAGTCGCAGTGGCGGCACCAGCAGTTTTGGCGGAGATCAAGCACCTGCCGAATATTCTTCGTCATCATCATCGAAGCCCGCTTATCAGCCAAAGCCGTCAGCGCAACCCAATAATTCTGCATCCATGCCACCGCCACCTCCCTCTTATGAAGATTTTGATGACGATATACCCTTCTAAAAGACATCTTAAGAGCACCAATCTGCTCCCGGCGCTTAAGGCGGGAGATACAGGCAACTTTATCCCTTAATGCTTGCAAGCGCCACTTGGCTTACGGTTTATGGAGTCGCATTAATGTTTTATGTCTGTGAAATAAATATTCACTGGCAAGGAAAATAGTTTTTTAAGTATTCAGTATTGACAATCAACTGCGCTAAAGGGGCTACCTTAAACTTAAATATTGATTCATTAGAAATTCATAGCATGGCTACTATTATGTTTGATACATTAAAATTTGCTCAACGACTTGAGCAATCAGGGGTTCCTCGCAATCAAGCGGAACTTGCCACTAAAAACGACATAAAAGATATACGCAATGAAATTCAAGCGATTCGCTTAAAAATGGTCGAGCAATACGGACAATTTGTTTTGTTAAAATGGATGATAGGTTTTCTGATAGCCGGGATATTGTCTTTGGTAATAAAAGCTTTTTTATAAGTCGATAGAGAGAATAGGGGGCTTTCTTCCCCTCATGCCTCGCCAAAAATCAACACCCCCAATTCTCATATCCCAGCGGTGCCTGATTTAGTTCATCCCGAGACACACGCCAGTTTGATAAGTGTTGATCCATTAAAGCGGTAAACCGGTCATTGTGGTGACGCTCCAAAAGATGCACCAGCTCATGAACAACAATGTATTCCAGGCATTGCACCGGCTTTTTTGCCAATTCCAGATTTAGCCAAATACGACGGGCTTGCGTATTACAAGCCCCCCATTTGGTCTTCATTTTCTTAACGCCCCAAGCCGATATTTCAACACCCAATAACGGTTGCCATTTTTCCAGCAACGGGGGGATTAATTGCTTTAATTGCTCACGATACCAGTGGTACAACACTTTTTCGCGTTGTTCGGCGCTGGTCTCCGTTTTTACATGCAGCTCCAAAATGGTCTTGTTTCGCAGTATCACTTGACCGGCTCCCTGATGTTCAACTACCCGCAAACGATAACGCCGCCCCAAAAAGTAATGGCTTTCGCCACTCACCATCGCCCGTTGGGATTGCCGCGATTGGGCAAAAAACTTGGCTTGTTGGCGTTTAATCCAGCTTAATTTGTCCACCACCGCCAGACGCACCGCCTCATCACTGACGGCTAAAGGTACAGCTACTCGAACCCGACCATTGGGTGGATAAACGCCTAAATGCAGGTTCTTGATATCCTTGCGTATCACCTCAACGTTGATGCGGTTGACGGTAAGCTGGTGGGTTTCAGTATTCACGTTGATTTTTTACCACATCAAAAATAATATCACTCAAGGCATCATCGTGTAATACCGAGCGCACCGCATATTTAACTTCCTTCTCTTTGACTTTATGGCCTCGCCAGCCGTCTTTGCATTTTGCTCGCACCGAAACATCAACGGCATTCGCCAACGCTTCATCCTTATTCAAATTATCATACAAAGCCCGTTTGGCCGTCGTATCAACACAGGATGGATAACTATTAGTCGGTGGTTGCTGCGCTTGTTTTGCCAACTCAACAATTTTCGCCAAATAAGCCTGATAATCCAACGCGCCTTGTTTGCGCTGTTCAATCAAGGCATCCAGCAATTCAGACATCTTTTCGTAATACTTGGGATTAATCGGCGTTTCATCGATAATCAACTTACGGACATTATTTTCAATGGTTTCAGCAACCGCTTCCGGGTTGCTACGAATAGCTTTAGGCAAGGCATCGACCGCGCCAATCCCGCGTTCAACAATCATCTCAATCAGCGTCATGTCATCAAAAGCGGATATTTTTTCGCTTTCCTCGGCGCGGATATAGGTATCAATCAAATGGCGCATGGCCGGTTCATACATTTTCAGATCAATGTAATCGCCACTCGCCAACTTTACCTCGGTACGCACTTTTTCATAATGATCCACATCGGCTTTAAGCGTGGCAATAGTCGCCGCTTTAAAACCGGCTTGCTCCAGTTCGTTCGCGATACCGGCATAAGCCCGAACAAATGCCGCCGTATGTTTATACAACGCCAGGCGCTTGGCTTCCCGTTCTTTCAAACCGTCTTTATCGCTGGTATCAGGCCCGCAAAAATAACGCAAATAGGCCAGCGTATCTTTAGGCGCTTCAACCAGTTCACATAACGACTTGATGGTTTCCCACGCCTCCTCCAGATGTTCCCTGGCTTTACCCAAACGATCTTCCAGCAAACCGGCAATATCGGCTTTGTCATAACCGTCCAGTGAACCTTTGGTGTAGTCATTGATAGAGTTATGCAGGCTTTCAAACAGGTCCTGATAATCAATAATATAACCGTATTCCTTGTCGTCACCGTCCAAACGATTCATCCGGCAAATCGCCTGAAATAAGCCGTGGTCACGCATCTTTTTATCGATGTATAAATACGTCGCCGGTGGCGCATCAAAGCCGGTGAGCAGTTTATCGACCACAATCAACAGCTTCATCTGCCCCGGTTCATTGATAAACTTTTTCTTGACGGCTTTTTCAAACGCTTCCGGTTCTTGACCGTTCAGCATTTTGTTGTAAATCTCATATTTTCGCAGTTTCTCGGTCAAGCCTTCACCGGATGCTTCGCCTTTAATATCCGCAGGTGACGGCCGGTAAGACGTGACAATGGCGCATTTATCCGCCAAATCGGTTTTGGAAAATAACTCGTAATACTTACAGGCATCCAAAATACTACTGGTGACCAGCATGGCATTGCCACGGCCACTTTGCAGACGATCACGAATTTCCATATCCATTAAAATATCGGCAACAATCTTTTCCAAGCGGGATTGACTGGACAACACCCGCTGCATCGTGCCCCATTTCTGTTTGAGTTGTGCCTTGGCCAGATCATTCAGTCCTTGGGTTTTTGCTTCAAACCATTGGTCAATCTTGGCTTGGGAGGTGATGTTTTGATCAATGTCGCGGGCTTCATAACGTAAATCCAGCACCACGCCATCTTTAACCGCTTCATTAAATTTGTAGGTATGGATATACTGGCCAAATACCTCAAAACTGCGCTGTTTGTCAGCCTTTAACAAGGGCGTGCCGGTAAAACCGATAAACACCGCATTCGGTAAAATGGCCTTCATGGCTTTGTGCAATTCACCGGATTGGGTACGATGGCACTCGTCAACAAAAACCGTCAAATCGCCTTTGGCGCTAAAGTCAGGCGGTAAGGATTTCTTAACCTCATCCAGATAAGCCGTTATGTTGCCCGTGTCCTTATCGTCTTCTTTGCCGCTAAACTTATGAATCAAAGAACACAACAACCACGGCGACTGCGCATTAAGTTTGGCAATTAAATCGGCACCGCTGGTGGTGCGATAAATCTGTTCATTAACGCCCCCAAACACTTTTTCAATTTGTTCATCCAGCTCGGTACGGTCAGTAATAATCAACACCCGCGCATCCGCTCGGTTCTCGCGTATCCATTTAGCCAGCCAAACCATCGTCAGTGACTTGCCGCTGCCTTGCGTATGCCAGATGATGCCGCCTTCACGGCGTTTGATAAAAGCCTGAGCCGCACGCACGCCAAAATACTGGTTATGCCGACACAGCTTTTTAATGCCGGAATCGTAAACGATAAAATCGTGGATCAACTCCAAAAAACGTGCTTTATTGCACAACTGGCTTAACTGCCTGTCCAGGAGGTTAGCTATCGGACTGTCTTCTTTCCAGGCCAGATAATACTTTTCTTTGGTTTCAATACTGCCATAACGCAAACCTTCGGTATCGTTACCCGCCATCAATAACTGTAACGTCGAGAAAAACGGCTCGATAAAAACAGGTTTTTGATTATCCAGATTCTGACGGATGCCTTCGGTCACCGATACCGTAGAGCGTTTTAACTCCAATACGCCCAGCGCAATCCCGTTCACATACAACACCACATCGGGGCGCTTATCAAACGCGCTGGCATTAGCCGCTTTTACCGTCACTTCTTCAGCAATGCCAAAATGATTATTCAGCGGTTGCTTCCAGTCAACCAGCCAGACGGTTTCGGTATTTTCGCCCACCTCGGGCTTTACTTTGACGCCATAACGCAGCAATTCATAAACCGCTTTATTACGATCAAACAGACTTTTACTGGTATCACCGGCGGCTTTATCAAACAGATGCAAAGCACGGTTAATCAGGTTTTCTTCATAATTCTGCTTGCGTAAAAAGCCGCGCAACAAGTCCGATTCAATGTTGCGATTATTCGTTCGGTCTATCCAGTTACCCAAATACTCGTAACCCATTGACTCACAAAACAACTTAACCACACGGGCTTGGGTTAGTTTTTCTATTTGGCCGACATTGCTCATGTTAATTCCAATTGGTTGTTGCCGGGAGCGCTGAGCCCCAGTTCAGCGGAGTTTGATTGAGTGCCAAACTGGGGTTTGGCGTTCCCTGTTTGTTTTTTAGTCATTATCGCCAATATAAGCACTTGACCAAGGCCAATCAGAAGGAGCCGCACAAAGCTTGGCCTTTACCGGATTATTGTGAATATAATTGATTGTACTGTAAAAATGCGCTTCATCACGAATATAACGATCCCAATATTCGCGCATCCAAAAGGGTGTGCCGGGAATGCCAAGTCCCAGTTTGGTATTATTCGCCATTGCCCAGCGACCAGTAAATGACTTCCACGATTGCAATATCTTCGGCAGCCTAAAAATAGGCTCAATTAACACATGAACATGATTAGGCATAACACACCAAGCGATTAAACGATAACGTTCACCATCAAATAGCTGTAAAGTTTCCTGCATAAGATCAGCCACAAGTGGGTGACCCAAGGCACAGCAACCCAAACCTGCATCCAACCAATGCTCAATTTTCTTGCGCCGCTCACGCTCACGGATTGAAACCGGCACTTGCAAAAGCTCTAGCTCCAATTGTTTAAGGATTGTTTGCGGTAAAGAATCAGCAAGACGAAAGGTAATAAACTGCAAAATATCAGGCACATCCAAATGCGGCAAATACCCCCGACTATACCAACCATGATGACTGGGCTTATTATGGCTGGGAGCGCTACTTCCGGGTACGCTACTCCCGGGAGCGCTGAGCTCCAGCTCCGCGTAGTCTGGTTGACTGCCAAGCTGGGGCTTGGCGTTCCCGGGGTTCTGGTCTTTTTCAGTCATTATGGCAACCTGATTCTGCCTTGTTTAAGCCGGGAGCGCTGAGCCCCGGCTCGGCGTAGTCTGATTGATTGCCAAGCTGGGGCTTGGCATTCCCGGGGGTTCTGGTTTTTTTAGTCATTATAGCAACCTGATCATGCCTTGTTTAAGCCGGGAGCGCTGAGCCCCAGCTCGGCGTAGTCTGGTTGACTGCCAAGCTGGGGCTTGGCGTTCCCATGGGTTTGGTCTTTTTTAGTCATTATGGCAACCTGATCCTGCCTTGTTTAAGCCGGGAGCGCTGAGCCCTAGCTCGGCGTAGTCTGATTGATTGCCAAGCTGGGGCTTGGCGTTCCCGGGGTTTTGGTTTTTTTTTGTCATTATGGCAACCTGATCCTGCCTTGTCTAAGCCGGGAGCGCCGAGCCCCAGCTCGGCGTAGTCTGATTGACTGCCAAGCTGGG
Source organism: Methylococcaceae bacterium (assembly GCA_037129595.1). Lineage (GTDB taxonomy): Bacteria > Pseudomonadota > Gammaproteobacteria > Methylococcales > Methylomonadaceae > Methylobacter_C. Next base: position 6,796 of record JBAXUR010000015.1, read on the forward strand.
GCTTGGTGTTCCCGGGGTTTTTTATGGCAACCTGATCTTGCCGGTCAGTAATTCCTGCATCATGCCTTGTTTTAGGTAGCGAGTTTTATCACGGCGGATTTCAAGGGCAGTGATTTCGGTGTCCATGTCTAAAAGGATGGTGGCGATGGCGGCTTGCTCACTATATTTTGGAATAGATATTTCGATATTTTCAATAGTAGATGCATTCAAACTGGGGACACCTGATGCTTCATTGTAAGAACGCCAGTCAATCATCAGGAATTTAAAATAAACGAACTTCGGATGTGAAGCGCATGATAACTCTGTATAAAATAGCGTGTCGACAGTCCAAAAAGGTGAATCTTGATATTGCGGTCTATCAATTGTCCCCTTACGACCAATCAATACCGATGGTTTGTCATACAGGTAGGTGTTAGTTCGACCGATTTCTCCGCCAGTAGCGAGAATGGGGTAAATGCCGCCAGTCGCAATGACATTTTGCTGGCTCTTACCATGTCGAACCTTCAGTAAATCACCGAGTCGCTTAATCTTCCACTCCCCACTAAACCCCGGCAAACGAGTCTGGCCGGTGAGTAATTGCTGCATAGCGGCTTGTTTGAGATCGCGCTTTTTGGTGATAAGTTGGTCAAGTTTGGCGATCAGGGCATCAACATCTGATAGCACGGAGGCGATGGCGCGTTGTTCATATTGCTTTGGCGGTAGTGCAATGGGGAATTCGAGAATTGTACTAGTTTTTAAGAAAGTAGTTCCAACCTGTGTTGCCCTTGATGTGATTAATTTCCGCACTATTTGTGATTTGAAAAGATAAAAAATGTATTTTTGATCAATACCCTGAATTAATCTCATAAGAGCAACATTATGATCCCACGAAGTATCCTCATCTAACTCAGTTACAAGCATTACTTTGCCAACACCTTCTAACTTTACAGAGGCTAAGGCAATAAAAATATCACCCAATTCAACACGATAATTTTTAATTTCTTCTTTACTCAATTCAACTCTTTGAGCTAAATCTGGTAGAAAGTAATCGTAACCAAACACATCACCCAGTTTAATGATTTTATTTCCACTCCCATAAAGATTCTTGTCTTTATATATTCCGGATGGAAGTCTATTGTTTTCAACAACCTGCCTGAATGTAACCGCCTCCCAATCTTCCGGAATCACTCCAACCTCAGTTTGCTTATAACCCTGTCTCAGTTCCATATAAAACCCATCTTTTTCAAATGCTCATCGACCCGACTGGCAAGGGTGTCCAGTTCTTCGGTCAATTTTGGCAGTGGTGTGGCGTAGCGTTCTGCGAGTTGTTTGATGCGTCCGGTTAAGGCTTGGCTGACTCGATCCAATTCGCTTTGCACGCTGGTAGCCAAGGCGGCCAGCCATTTATCTTCAACCACCAGGGTTTTAATCTCGGCTTCGCTGAGTTGCGCGTATTGGCGGATGACTTGGGTATCCAGGGCTTTTTGGGCTGCTTTTACTTTTTTAGCGGCGGCTGCTTCTTGTTCAATCAGCGCCAGATAAGCTTCCAAAGCGGTTTGTTCTTCAAGGGCTTCTTTGTCGTGCTTAATGGCTTTCAGTCGATCTTTGACGCTTTTGGCGCTGAGTTTGCCTTTGTCGGTTTTACCTTCGGCCAGTAAACCGTCTTCGCCGCCGTGCTCTTCATCCTGCTCTTCCATTTGCCGACTGATGGTTTCGCGGTCGGCTTCCAGTTGTTCTATGGCTTGCCTTTCAGCGTTAAAATATCGGTCAACAATCAAGGCTGTAGGGATTAAATCCGTGTTGGCTTTGCCGTCCAAAACTGCTTGCCAGCCTTCATGAATCAGTTGCCAGGCATCGTCTTGCAGGGTTTCACTCCAATAGTCCAGTAGATGTTGATAGACATCATAAGCATTAATAAGCGGTACGCTGCGGAACGTTTCCAGCAGGTTTTCTGATAACACATCGATTAACGCTTTGGGACGGTCACCGGGCTGAATGCCGGTTAACAAGGGCGTGTTGCCGGTTTTCCAATCGGCAAACCGTTGGGTGACTTGTTGGTTAAAAGCAGTAAATTCGGGGTGTGCAAAGATGGTGGCTTTAATTTGGCCGGGTTCAACGTTGAGTTGACTGTAGGTGTTTATGCCAAGCTGGGGCTTGGCGTTCCCGGCAGTGGTTGATTCCGGCTCGGCGTTCCCGGAGCCGGGAGCGCCGAGCTCCAGCTCGGCCTTTCCGGGAACGCTGAGCCCCAGCTCGGCGAGTGAAAACAACTGCGCCCGCACGGCAGGAAATACTTGCCAATAAGCGGCAAGCCCATCAATATCATAATGCGGTATGCCACCTTTAAGATGTGCGGCAATATCCTGCAAGTCTTCGGCATCACTGCTGTCGATGTAGCGAGGCAGGTTAAGGTTAAAGTCGTTGGCTTCAATTTCCGCCACCGGAACCAAGCGGGCATATTTGGCAGTTTCGATTTGCTTGTTAAAAGTATCGACAATTTTATGAACATCTTGGGCACGCAAGCGGTTTTTGTTGCCGTCTTTTATATAACCTTTGCTGGCATCAATCATAAAAATGCCTTTGCGGGCGGCGGCGTGTTCTTTATCCAAGACAATAATACACGCGGGAATGCCGGTGCCGTAAAACAAATTGGCAGGCAGGCCGATAATGCCTTTGATAAATCCTCGCTGAATGACGTTTTTACGGATAACACCTTCGGCACCGCCACGGAATAATACGCCATGCGGTAAAATCACCGCGCCTTTACCGGTGCTTTTTAAGGAGGCAAGGATATGTTGGAAAAATGCGTAGTCGCCATTTTTGGCAGGTGGGATGCCAAAGCAAAAACGGTTATATTCATCTTCGGCGGGATTGAAGCCGTTGCTCCAGTCTTTGAAGGAAAACGGCACACCGGCCACCACGAAGTCGAAGGTTTTTAGTTGTCCGTCCGGCTGTTTAAAATAAGGGCTGGATAGCGTGTTGTCTTTCCATATTTCTGCGGTTGGGCAGTTGTGCAGAATCATGTTCATTTTGGCTAACGCAGCGGTGGCGTTATCCATTTCTTGTCCATAAATGGTGATGTCCAGACCGGTTTTATTTAACGCTTCGTCATGGGCTTTGAGCATTAACGACCCCGAACCGCAGGTTAAATCATAGAGGCTTTGATTGGTGCTAACGACTTTTTCAATGCCAATCACTTTAGCCATAATCAACGACGCTTCCGCCGGGGTGTAAAACTGACCTTTACTCTTGCCGGATTCGGTCGCGAAATGGCGCATTAAATATTCGTAAGCATCACCCAGAATATCATCGCCTTCAGCGCGATTGCCTTTAAAATCCAGTCCTGGGGTATTAAAAATGCTGACCAGATTGGACAGCCGATCCACCATTTCTTTACCTTTGCCCAACTTCTCGGCATCGTTAAAGTCAGCCACATCAATCACGCCTTTCAGGTCGTTGGCTTCGGCAAGATTGCTGATGATAATATTGATTTTATCGCCAATTTCCTTGTCGCCTTTAAGCGCCACCATATCTGCAAAACTGCCACCGGCCGGCACTTCTATCAGGGCATCTTTTTGACCGGCGTATTTGTCGGAGATGTATTTAACGAACAAGAGTACCAGTACATAATCCTTATACTGGGAAGCATCCATACCGCCGCGTAATTCGTCGCAGCTTTTCCATAGCGAGCTGTACAGTTCTGATTTTTTAATGGCCATTAGTGAGTTGTTGTTTGATTGGGGAAGGTTTACGGCGTTGTGATGGGGGGCGCGACACTGGCAGACAGACAGGCGGTTCGGTGCGTACTTGCCAGCAATCATAAACTACTTGCGGGGGAGTAACAATTAAGATTGATTTATAGTCTTTCAGAAATTAAACGTCCACTTCCACTACATGACAATTTAACTCACACGGATAACATCCCTTAAAGGGATGGTATCCGTTTGCATCGAAATTATTTATCTGAAAGGTTATAGCGGTTTAACTGGTTAATTTGTCGATCATGCGCTTTATGTAAGATAGTCAGCGCCAATATTGCACCCAGTAACGCAAAAGCCATGTCTGATTGGGTATCCCAAATATAACCTTGAGTCCCTAAAAAGGCGTCAGCGGCTTCGTTGATAAGGATTGCAACAGTCCATTCAATTAATTCGTAAAAAGCACTAATGGCCAGACAGATGCAGATAACGAAAAAATTAAGCCACTGGGCATTTTTTAAGACCTCATTTCTGATGATGATTTCTCGGGCAATGATTGCAGGAACAAAGCCTTGCGCAAAATGACCCAGCTTGTCAAAATTGTTGCGGTCAAGTTTAAATACGTCCTTAAACCATTCAAACAAAGGCACTTCGGCGTAAGTGTAATGCCCGCCTATCATTAAAATCAGGCAAAGAAACAGCAGCAAACCATAAGCCAGAGCGGTTAAGGGAAAGCGTGACCGTGTCGCCGCCAGAACAATAAAAGCCATGAATGCCGGTATGATTTCAAGTAGCCAAGTCAGGTAATCTTTGGGATTTATACCTGACCATATTAGCACCGAAAAAAATAGTGCCAGTCCAATTTTGTTCATTATTAAGCCTTTGACAGTCGATGGCGCAGCTATTGTTTATCCAGCTTGGCTTGGGCTGCATCCGTGGCAAGCTTGATTTTTTCTGCCGCTGCCCGAAATTTGTTTTGTTGCTCTTTGGCTGTTTTGGCGATGATGGCACTGTCGGCATTCGCTTCATTAATTATACAATTAATATGGTCATTGGTTTTTTTCTGCCATTCATTAATGGTTTTGATGCTTTGGTTATAGGTCTCAACAGTGTCTTGTTTAATAATGGGAAGCGCAGGTTCAATGCCACAATTATTGGGTGACCAGGTTCCATTGCTGATGGTGCCCGCCATGCTGACAGAGCCGGTAATAACGATAATTATCGCTGCCATAAAAGTTTTTTGTAGCATTTTTAAGGCCTCATGGTATTGGGATATCTAAATATGATGAGCGGTAATTGAACATTAAAATCGCCATTTTTTCAAGAGATACTGGTTTTTGGTGCCTTGTGTTATTGGTTTAGGTTCGATAGATGGGTTATCAATTTTGATTCCGGTAACGCCGAGCCCCAGCTCGGCGTAGTCACCCATAGTCAGTAATCGGCTTGACTATCCCGCGCCGAGCTGGGGCTCGGCGTTCCCGGAAATTTATCTTGTTCGACTACTGTCTTTTACGTTAAAACCAGTGTTAATAAAGGGATTTGTTAATTAAAAGTCGAAAATCAGTTAAATATCATTGATAATGCCTTGTTATTTTAACCAAGGCGTAGGATTAAACCCTGTTTTGAAGCTGGAAAAAATCAAACTTTCGGGTTTTAAATCCTTTGTTGATCCGACTGTCATTCCCATTAGCGGAAATTTGACCGCGATCGTCGGCCCCAATGGCTGTGGAAAATCCAATATTATTGATGCCGTGCGTTGGGTCATGGGCGAAAGTTCTGCCAAGCATTTGCGCGGCGGTAATATGGCAGATGTGATATTTAATGGTTCGTCCGGACGTAAACCGGTCAGTACCGCATCGGTCGAGCTGGTTTTTGATAATTCAGAGGGCAAGTTGGGCGGCGAATACGCGCAATACAACTCCATTGCCATCAAGCGACAAATTAGCCGTGATGGTCAATCCCTGTTTTTACTGAATGGCTCGCGTTGCCGACGCAAAGATATTACCGATCTGTTTTTGGGGACTGGGTTGGGCTCAAGAAGTTATGCCATTATCGAGCAGGGCACCATCTCGCGGATGGTTGAAGCGAAGCCCGATGAGTTACGGGTACATATCGAAGAAGCGGCCGGTATTTCCAAATATAAAGAACGGCGTAGTGAAACAGAAACCCGTATGAAACATACGCGGGAAAATCTGGAGCGGCTTGATGATTTGCGCGAAGAGGTTGACAAGCAACTTAAACATTTGCAAAAGCAGGCCGAAAAAGCCGAAAAATATACCGAGCTAAAAAAACAGGAACGCCAGTTTAGGTTGGAGTTGTTGGCGATGCGCTGGAATAGTTACCAACAAGCGGGCCAACAGTTGGAAACAAAGTTGCATGAAGTGGCAACCGAGCATAACCGCCTGTTTGTGGCGGTACGTGATACGGATAACGCGATTGAAGCCAAGCGTGTTGAACATAAAGCCCAGCAACAGCACTTAAATAAAGCGCAGGGGGATTATTACGCGCTGGTTGCTGAAGTTAGCGGTCTTCAGCAAGCCATCAAGCATCATGAAGCCAGTCATGAAGAAACCCTGGTTGAAATCAAGCGTACCCGGCTTCAGGCAGAACAATCCTTAAGCCAGCTTGAGTCAGATTTGCAGACTTTGGATGAGCTTAAACAAAACTTGCTTGAAGCTGAAGAAAGCTGGATTATTGCCCAGGAAAGGCAAGAAGATATTTTGGAACAACAACAGGATACCCTTCAGAAAAGACGTTCTTGGCAGGCGCAGTGGGAAACGTATCGGACAAAAAGTTCAGAATATAAGGAGCAGGCCGAAGTACACAGGGTAAAAGCGCTGCAATTGGAAAACCAAAATCGCCAGTTGCAAATCCGCCTGGATAAATTAAACCATGAGCGTGAAGAACTGTCTTCCAGCCAATTACAAAGTGACCTTGAAACACTGGATGCCGATATTGAAATTATCGGTTTTCAGCGGGATGATCATCAGGCTCAACTGGAAAAATTGCATCATCAAATACGTGAGCAGCGCCAGCAGGTCAAACAGTTTCATGATACGTTGCATACTCGCCGTTCGGAAAGCCATAGTATTAAAGGTAAAATAACGTCGCTGGAATTATTGCAGCAACATGCAATGGGTAAAGATAATAAAAACCTGGGAGCTTGGCTGGCGTCTATGAATTTGGCTGAGAACCAACGTCTGGCAGAGTTTCTGGAGGTATCAACTGGCTGGGATACGGCTGTTGAAACCGTTCTGGGCAGCTATCTGGAAGCGATTTGTGTGAGTAGTGTCGAGTCGGTTATTCCCGGTTTGAGTGCTTTGAGTAACGAATCACTCATGCTGTTTGAGACGAAAGCACCCTCAGTCCTCGCCAACAATGAAAAAATGATTAGGCCGACTTTACTGGATAAAGTTAATTCACCTTGGGATTTAAGTGCGTTATTATCGGGTATTTATTGCGCGGATGATAACGATGCCGCCAGATTTTTAGCGGTTAATGCCGGCCCTCATGAGTCTGTTGTTACGCCCGATGGGTCCTTGTTTGGACAAAATTGGTTAAAAATTACCCATGCCAAGGACAGTAAAGTGGGTGTTTTGCAACGTGAGAAAGAATTGCGTTTGTTAAAACATCGCCAAGAAGTCTTACTGGATGAAATTAATACCAGTGAAGAGCAGTTGGCAACGACTGAAGTCGAATTAAAAGACGCAGAAGTTTTACGCGAGTCTATTCAACAACAGGATAATAAACTGGGGTCTGAATTATCGTTAAAGAGTGCGGAATTTAGCGCTTATTCTACGCGCTGGGAGCATCAGCAACGTCGCTTGGAAATTATAGCCAATGACCTGGAAGAGATTATTCGCGAACGCTCTGAAAATGCCGAGATTATTGCCGAGTCAGGATTATTGCAGGAAGAAGCTGAAGACGTTTTGGCCCAACAGGAACAAAACAAACTGGATCTGGAAACAACCAACCAGTTATTGCAGACACAACAGGATAATACCGAGCGTGCAGTTAATGAAGCAAGGCAACAGGTTTACAGCAGTAAGGCCCAAATTGATTCGCTGAGAGCTTCTGAAATAGCAACCAGCAAACAGATTGAGCGTCTGCAAAGCCAGCATCAGCACTCGCTGGACTGGATGGCTAATCTGGAGCAAAAACTGCAACAAACACTTTCTCCGCTGGATGAGGAAAAACAGCAGTTAGCACAGCAAACACTTAACAAGGATGAACTGGAAGTCAGCTTAAAAAAACAACGTGTATTGCAAGACAGCATTGAAAACGAGATAACACAACTGTCTGAAGAACATACCCGCGAGCAACGGGCATTGGACAAACAAAAAGAAGCCTTGGATACTATCCGGTTTGAGTTGCAGGAAATTAAAGTGAGGCAGCAGACCATCAATGAACAACTTAAAGAAATCGATGCGAATGTTGAAGAGATATTAAAAACGCTGCCCGATCAAGCCGAAGAACCCGGCTGGAAGAGAAAAGTGGATGATTTATCGACTCAAATTGACCGTTTGGGTACTATTAACCTGACGGCTATTGAAGAATACAAGTCGCAATCCGAGCGTATGAACTTTCTTAACGAGCAACATGCTGACCTGATTGAAGCGTTACAGATGCTGGATCAGGCCATTAGTAAAATTGATAAAGAAAGTAGGCTGCGTTTTAAGGAAACATTCGATAAAATAAACACCGGATTGCAGGAAAAGTTTCCAAAACTTTTTGGCGGTGGGCAGGCCTATTTGGAATTAACCGAGCAAGACTTGCTGGAATCGGGGGTTAATATTATTGCCAGACCGCCCGGCAAACGAAATAGCTCCATTCATTTGTTGTCGGGTGGAGAAAAAGCATTAACAGCGGTAGCGCTGGTGTTTTCAATTTTTGAACTCAATCCGGCGCCTTTTTGCCTGTTGGATGAGGTTGATGCGCCTCTGGATGACGCAAATGTCGGACGGTTTTCAAAAATGGTAGAAGAGATGTCGGCATCTGTACAGTTTTTGTATATTTCTCATAACAAGGTCACTATGGAAATAGCAAAACAGTTGGCAGGTGTTACGATGAAAGAACCGGGCGTGTCCCGGATGGTCGCAGTTGATATTGAAGAAGCAGTGAGTCTGGCGGAAATCTAATGGATAAAGAACTACTAAGAATTGTAATTATCGCAACCGGTCTAATGATTATCATAGGCATGTTGACATGGAGTTATTTAAGAAATAAAAAGTCACAGGAAGCTATGGATTTTTATGATGACTCTGATGATGATCATGATGTCAAAAAACCGCGTTATGCTCCGTCAATAGGCGATGAGAGAATGGATAGTGAGTCGATAGAGACCATTGATCATCATTATTTTGACACTGAAGATGCGGCTTATGAGCCTGAAGAAGATGATCTTGAGCCGCCACAGCGCGTTCCGGTTCCTTCGATTATCCAGTTTAGTCTTGTCGCCAATACCGACGAAGGCTTTAATGGTATTGATTTAACCAATGCTTTTGGTATTGTCGGACTTGAATATGGCAGTTTGAAAATATATGAACGACTGGACGATAATCGACTGGTTGATTACGGTGTTGCCTGTATGGTTGAACCCGGCACTTTTCCGGATAGCGATCTGGAGTCATTTTATTGTCCGGGACTGGTATTCTTTATGCAGCCAGGTGCGTTGGATGATGCGCAAGCCGTTTTTGATGACTATATAGAAACCATTCAAATATTAGCCGTAGAACTGGATGGCGTTATTCGCGATCATCAAAGACAAACGCTAACCGATGCCACGATTGAGTCACTTCGGCAGAGTTTGTAAAACGTAATAGCCACGGATGACACAGATAAAACGGATATAGACGGATTTTATATAGCCTCATCACACGTCAATATCGGTAATTTTGATTCATCTCCTGCCGAGGGTGAGAGGTATCTACACAACTCGTCATCCCGGCAGGGATTGCCGTGATCCAGATGCCATGGATGGCAATCTTGAATTACCCAAACCAATCTTTAGCTATATGATCTTACTTTTGATCTGATTTTTCACATCCCTGTGTCCTGGATTCCGGCCAACCCTCGCGTTGCTCTCCCTGCCGGAATGACGGCTATATGATTTGTGAATATACTTATGCCCGTCGTGACAGAGCGCATAGGATTAAGCATTTGTCCGTAATAATCCACTGAAACCACTGTCATCCGTGTGCCAATGAGAAACAACATGCAGACACGCTATAACGATCTTGTTGCTAAAATAAATCAATGGGATCATGAGTATTATGTTCTCGATAATCCGTCTGTTTCTGATGCCGAATACGACCAGGCATTTAGACAACTACTGGAGATGGAGGCCAATAGTCCCGAATTAACCACGCCAGAATCACCTTCTCAACGCGTTGGTGCAAAACCAATCGATGAATTCCGCAAGATAGAACATACCGTAAAAATGCTTTCTTTGGCTAATGCTTTTAGTCTTGAGGAAACGTTTGGCTTTTTTGAAAAAGCGGCCAAAGAATTGGAGTTAAGCCCCGCATCTCTTGAGCTTTTTAGCGAACCAAAACTGGATGGTTTGGCGATATCCATCCATTATGAGAAAGGACTATTAAGCTATGCCGCTACGCGCGGTGATGGTCAGGTGGGTGAAGATGTTACTCACACGATACGAACCGTCAAATCGGTACCCCTTAAACTGGCAACGCCTAATCCGCCCGAAAAACTGGATGTGCGCGGCGAAGTGTTTATGCCCAAAGCCGCTTTTGAGAAAATCAATCAACAGGCTGTTCAAAATGACAGCAAAGTATTTGTTAATCCCAGAAATGCCGCCGCCGGAACTATTCGGCAAATGAACCCTAAAATTGCCGCTGAACGCGATTTGCAATTTATTCCTTACGGATTGGGCGAGTATGAAGGCGAGCAGCAATTTACCCGACATTCTGAAATTCTTGCCTATTTGCACCGCTTGGGTTTTAGAAAAAATCCGCATTGTTATGCTTTTTTGGGCAGTTTTGAGGCGTTTGAAAAAAATTATCAATTCATGGAGCAGACCCGAGAAAAACTGCCGATGCAAATTGACGGCATCGTTTATAAAGTCGACTCCCTGGAATTGCAAACGGCCTTAGGCTTTATTGCCCGCTCACCCAAATGGGCGGTTGCCAGAAAATTCCCCGCAGAAAATGTGGTGACCCAACTTTTGTCGGTGGATTTTCAGGTAGGTCGTACCGGTGTGTTAACGCCCGTTGCCCGATTGGAGCCCGTTTTTGTGGGTGGTGTAACTGTCAGCAATGCAACCTTGCATAACATGGACGAAATTGAACGGCTGGGGCTTGGTATCGGCGATAGTATCGAAATTCAACGCGCAGGCGATGTCATTCCCAAAGTCGTTAAAGTGGTCGCAACCGGTACTCACAGAGCGCCGATAGTGATGCCGGAGCGTTGTCCGGTTTGTGATGCGGCTGTAGAAAGAGCCGAGGGGCAAGCGGCTTTTCGTTGTACCGGCGGCTTAACGTGCGCGGCTCAAGGTGCCGAACGCATAAAGCATTACGCCTCGCGCAGGTTTATGAACATTATCAATCTGGGCACTAAGCTGATTGAGTTGCTGTATAGCAAAGGCAGTCTTAATACCATTGCCGATATATATAGCCTAAAACTCAGCGACATTGCCGACCTGGAAGGACAAGGCGAAAAAAGCGCCCGGAATGTACTGGCTTCTATTGACGCCTCTAAATCAACAAAGCTGGGTACTTTCCTGGGGGCGTTGGGTATTCATGAAGTCGGTGAAGAAGGCGCAAAAAGCATCGCCAAGTATTTTAAAAATCTGGATGCCATAGCTAATGCCTCTTTTGAAGAACTGATGCAAGTGCCCGACATTGGCCCGGTCATGGCGACTAACGTCGTCAATTTTTTTAAGGACGAAAAAAATCAGGCGATTATTGCAAAAATTATTGAGGCAGGGGTCAACTGGGAAAATGAAGAGAATGAACCCGTCAAACAACAACGGCTTGCCGGACAAACCTGGGTGTTAACCGGCACCTTGCAACAGATGCCACGTAACGAGGCCAAAGCGCTTCTGGAAAGTTTGGGTGCTAAAGTTGCAGGTTCCGTATCTAAAAAAACCACCTGTGTCGTTGCCGGCCAGGATGCCGGATCAAAACTTGCCAACGCCAAAGCCTTCGGTATTAAGGTACTGGATGAGGCCGAGTTTTTGGCAGAATTTAAGCTGGCTGATTAGGCGTTCAACTGAAAATTAACCACCACTTTTTAGTTTAAGATAAATCTTCCTTAACCAAAGACCCTCCGAGAATGTGTTGATTTTTAGTTGGAGCTGACCGCCAGATTACGACTCACAGCCGTTATTGAACTTCCATATCTGGGTGTCTGCTTACTCACATATAGGCACCAGTCAATATTAGTAAACCAACCGCCTTGAACCTAACGATAAATCTTTTTTGTAGCCCGTTGATAGCCAAGAGTAGGATGGGTAGAGCAGCGCGAAACCCATCGGATGGGGAATTAATTATGATGGGTTTCGGCTATCGCCTCTACCCATCCTACGCGCTGATTATATATGCTAGCGCAACTTTTCGTACCACTGGACTTCAGACCCCTATATGGGCGCTTTAAAACTGACTCTGGCATGCTGCCTGATATTTGTGTGGGTTTTAGTCAAGCACAAGCATGAATTTTACAACAAATAATATCTTCTTAATATTCATGATGTTATCAAAAATAGTATCGTCTGTTTTGAAATCGATATTTCGCCTGTATACCACTGATACCAAGGGTTTCAGTGGTGACTCAGGACAAGCCGTTCTTTTGGTTAATTAACCCCTTTGTGTACATTGTCGACGAATAGAACATTGTGGCATCCGTAATGCGCTGAATCACTTTGCCCCTGGTAGTGCAGATGCGGTGTTCATCCCTGTTTAGGGGGGAGTTCATGCAATCCCCCGAAAACCAAGACGAGGAAGCCCCCGAAGGCATTAGCGGTAGAAGCGGTCAACAGGATGCCAAACAATCCTAACCCCATGCTTAGAATCGATAATTCACAGCCGCTCGGAGTACATTGGTATACATAGTTGCATGAGTTGAGGCTAAAGGGTCAGATACATCGTCTACTGTCGTCGGAACCGACATATTGAGAGCATTTCCATACCCTGAGTAAAGGTACTCAACTCGTCCAGAAAGATTTTTGAGAAATCCATACTCGAGTCCGGCACCCAGCACCCAGCCTGTTTGAGTGGTCGATTTGCTATACGAATCACCTACATCATTATTGTAAGAGAGTTTCATCCCCGCAAAGCTCACGCCTGCCGTCACATAAGGCAAAAAGCGATCGAAAGCATAGCCTCCTCGTAAACGAAGAGAGCCCTGAAGGTTGTACTGTGTCTTAAATTGATCGAATGCACTACCAGTAGAGTTGACATTGGTATAGGTAGATGACGCATCAGGATATGTGAAATCTCCCTCCATACCTACAACGCCCCCATTATTAAATTGATAGAGGTACCCAAGCTGAAGTCCCGGGTTAACGGATGCAGAATTCATTGCCTGGCTATAAGTACCGCTATCAGTGAGGAAGTTGATGTTATTTGCGGTTAATTGCGAGCCCGTCCACACCGCGCCAAGGTTGACGCCCCCGTATGCCCCGGTCCAATTATATGTATCTGCATTGGCAATACAAAGCGGGCTGGATAATGCGAAGGCCATTAGAATAGATGGGTATTTGTTCATATAAACTCGGTTATCTAAAAATGACATTAATGGACGTATATCGTTTTGATTGGTGAAATTGTGGGATCATTATTCGCGTCACCCGCTATGCGCGCCGTAACATTGCAATAACCCGCCCCCCCTTTAGTTTTAAGGAACTGCTGATTGAGCTGGGTCGTTATGGAACATATCGCGCTCCCTCCTGATGTGACGGAATAGGTCACAACGCCTCTTCCTGCATCGCCTGAGAAGCTCAGGAACTCGCCTCTGCCCACTTTAAGATAAGGTGTTTTAACAACAACGTTAATTGATGCTAACGATGCCTGACAGGGATCTGTGCCCACCCCGGCAACGGTGCATGACCACTTCCAGAAGACACCAACCTTATGTACAAGGCTTGCAACATTGTCAGGTAAGCAGAGATTTTGAGTTGGGGCTGAACTATACGTGCCCGAATTTGCCGTTCCGCATCCCAGCGTCGGGGTGGGAGGCGGGGTGGGAGATTTACCTGCGGAACAGTTTACATTTGTGTGGCTTCCATTGGTACCAAGACACTGCCACACCCACCTATTTTCACTGGTGGTGACGGTTGTTGCTGCCCCAGATGAACACAAACCCGATGAAGGTGGGGTTGTGTAGTTCTGGTTATTAGCTGTTCCGCATACCCCTGGGTTCCCGCCAGGAGAGGCTGTAGCAAGCGGTCCAAAAGTAAGCGTTAAGACATTCCCTGGAGGAGTGGGGTTAAAATTCATTTCCGCCGGTACGTTTGGGGCAGGTGGACATGGTCTTGCGACCACAGTTGGTCCACAACCGTTGTTATCCATAGGATTCTCATCGTAAGGGAACCCATAGGCCATTGCCATAAAGGTTCCGGTTGGCTGCCCAGCACTCTTAACTGGCCCCGATGGAAGTGTGAATATGTTGGTACTGCCAATTAATTCTGTATGGAAGAAACGTGCATATTCATTAGAAACGGTTGTACTCGGAGCTGGATACCAGTTGGTCTCAGTATTCCAAAAACTTGAATCGGAATCTGCAATACAGTTGGAGGTGCAAACTGTCCCGGCAACCCCTCTGTTTAGTGCTGAACTGAGCACGTTTCCAATATCCGCATTGCCGGTTACGGTAGCGCCATTGATTGTCGCATTATTTAGTGCTGTAAAAACGCCCCAATTACCGAAAACCTGATCTCCAGAAGTGTGGTACTCAGCACCCGTAGTCGCGTTAGGAATCCGGCTGAAAATAAACTGATACGGAGTGCCAATTTGGAGGGCTGTGTCATGTGCCATAGAAACCATAATCCCGTTAATGCCGAGGGCGCTAGAACAACCGTTCGGCAGGCATGCTGTGATGTAATAGTTATTTGAAGGCCCCGACCAATTCCCAACGACCCCGATCATGAACTCCCCTATCTCTAAGGTATGAGCTGGCAGCGTTTCAGTAAACATCACTTCTGTTAGATTAGTCCCATCAACTGTGCCCATTAGCATATGTCCCGTGGAAGGGTTGGTGGTAACCGTCAATCCTACAGGGTTTAAAACCGCAAACTGTGGATTAGTGCACGCAGTTGGGGCAGTGGTGTTGGATGTGTTGAAACAAAACGCAAGCCCGCTTAAAAGGCTAGGGGCTCCTTTGATTGCGATGTTAGCAGTCGGTACACCCACATAAGCGGCCCCTGGGAGCCCTGTTTTGTTAATGTGTATTGTGCTCTTGAAAAGGGTATTGAGTGTTGTGTCGTATACAAAGTTTAAATGATCAGCAGCATTGGGTCTAATCACGGGGGTAGCGCGGGTTCCTGGGATGGTTAGCCCAAGAAAGTCTGCAGGGCTGAGAATCGGACCATAACCCGTCGGATAATTTGTATTGGTAGTAGAAAGGCCCGCATAGGCGGATGCGCTTGTCGTAGTGAAAGTGTTCCATTGATTGTCTATCCCTTGCAGGCTTTGGGGGCTCGTGGCTGAAGCATTTGAGCCCCCGATGGGCGGTACACTATTGCCTTGATTAACTGATAGGTTCACGGGAATAGTAAAGCTGTCAATTTGAGTCAAATCTATAGTGACTTTAGGATTTGGGACTGTAGAACCGTTGGCTTGTAGGTCTGTAAGTTCCACAATGACAAAGGGAGAGCTTATTGAATCTGTAACATCATTTGAAACAGAGACGTAAGCGGGAGAGTTTGAAGTAGCCGGGTTGTATGTTAGAAGAGATTCCGATGCGTTTGTACAGCCAGTCTTACTCAGCCAGAAGTAGAGCCGGCCTCCGCTTACATCTTGTGAGTTCGAGGAAGTAAGGATGTTTAACGTTGTTGGGACGATGAAGGTTGGCATTGGGCCAGCAACGGTATACCCAGGGACGGTTGTGTTAAATTGAGCATTTCCCGAAACAGGAGGCGTCATCGGCGTCACAAATAAATAAGGCGATGGTGGGGTTGTTGGGGTGATTGGTGGGGCTGGTGGGGGCGGAGAATTACCAGAACCTGCAGCATACCCCTGCATGCAAACTGCAGTGTAGCCTGGGTCTCCAGTATTATTGACTACCGTAAACGACAAGCTACCTTCGGCACCTGGGACATATAGCAAACTGAAGCCAACTAAGCCGCTAAGTAGTAACTCATAAGCTTTATTTCTCATATACAACCATCCTTTTAATTCAAACGGTGGAAGTATTATGCTCTATAAAATAATATTTTCAAAAATATTTTCAAAACTAAATCACCCAAAATTTCGGCACTTGATTATTAATGATCATCAGCTCGACGTTATAGGAGTTTGAAGGCCAACTACCGAAAAGCACGTTAGCTTGTAAAGGAAGCTACCATATTTCATGGTTGCTCTTGTT
This sequence comes from Methylococcaceae bacterium, assembly GCA_037129595.1. Taxonomy (GTDB): domain Bacteria; phylum Pseudomonadota; class Gammaproteobacteria; order Methylococcales; family Methylomonadaceae; genus Methylobacter_C. The sequence continues at coordinate 23,010 of JBAXUR010000015.1, forward strand.
ATCACAAATTTGTGTGTTAATTAACAAAAGCGCCAGACAAGCGAATCTGGCCATATTGATTTTCACGAACATATCCTCCAAGTCTCGACACCCAAGGTAGCTATTACCCTACCACTCTTTTCCTCAAAAGTCGCTGCGGGTTTCCCCAGCGCGTAGGATGGGTAGAGGCGATAGCCGAAACCCATCATAATTAATTCCCAATACGATGGGTTTCGCGCTGCTTTACCCATCCTACTCTTTGCTATCAACGGGCTACAAAAAAGATTTATCGTTAGGTTCATGGCGGTTGGTTTACTAATATTGACTGGTGCCTATAGGTGAGTAAGCAGACACCCAGATATGGAAGTTCCATAACGGCTGTGGGTCGTAAGCTGGCGGTCAGCTCAAACTAAAAATCAACACATTCTCGGATGGGCTTACTCCTAATCCCTCTTTTTCAAAGAGGGGGGACTAAATAGTTACCGTTTAATTTGTCAGTCAGAAAATGCCTGACCTACCGTTAAACAAAAACTTTCGGCATTTTCTCTCTAAGCTTTAAAAATCGTTCATAGCGTGTTTTGGAAATTTCCCCACTTTCCAAGGCCATTAATACCGCACAACCTTTGTCTTTTAAATGCCGGCAATCATTAAACTGACACTTGTCTATGAAGGGTTGAAACTCCCGGTAGCCGTAAGCCAAGCGTTGTTCTGTCAAGCCTGCCAAGCCAAAAATGGCGACACCGGGGCTGTCGATTAAATCCCCGCCGTCATTTAAATGATACAGCGTTGCCGCTGTGGTGGTATGTCGACCGTGTTTGGTGGTTGCGGAAACGGTATTGGTTTTTAGATCTTTATCGGGGATGATGGCGTTGGTTAATGACGACTTACCGACCCCTGATTGCCCTGCCAGCATACTGACCTGATCTTTTAAGGCGCTTTTTAATTCATCCATTCCCGATGCCGACCAGGCACTGACCCGGTAAAGCGGATAACCCAGATTGATATAATCCAGCAATTCTTTTTCTATAATGTCGGTTTGCGGAAGGTCGGTTTTATTAAGCACCAAGGCGGCGTCGATATTATGATTTTCACAGACGGCCAGATATTGGTCTATCAATAAAAAATCGCAATGCGGTTCGACTGCAAAAACGACAAAAATAGTGTCAATATTGGCCGCAACCGGTCGGGTTTTGCCATTTCTGGAAGGACGCTCCAGTAATGAACGCCGGGGCAGTATTTCTTCGATACGACCCTGGCCGGGTGAAGACAATGTCCATAATACCTTATCGCCAACGGCGACTGTTTCCAGACGCCGTAAGGTTTGGCACAGAATGATTTCCTGGTTATATTCAATTGCAATGCCTTGGCCCAAATGGGAAATAACCAAACCTTCCAGTAACTCAGCCATTAGATTTTGCTTTCTAAATGGGCGATACGAATCGCTGCCGGCGGATGACTGTAATGAAAAGCCGAGTACAGTGGATCAGGCGTTAAGGTGTTGGCATTTTCTTCATAGAGCTTAACCAGGCCGCTAATCATTTTTGAGGCTTTGGCATTATTGGCGGCAAAGTCATCGGCTTCAAATTCAAATTGTCGTTGAAAATAAGCACTGATGGGCTGCATAAAAAAAGTAAAAGACGATGAAACCATTAAAAATAATAATAAGGCGGCAGCGTGTGAAGGTTGCTCTACACCCAAGCCGGTATAAAACCAGGATTCATTAATCAACCAGCCTAAAATCGCCAGACTGATTAAGCTCATAATGGCGGTGGCAATCAGCATTTTGATCACGTGTTTGCATTTAAAATGTCCCAACTCATGCGCCAGTACCGCTTCCAGTTCTTCGTCTTCAAGCGAGTTAACCAGGTTGTCAAAAAACACGATGCGTTTGTTATTGCCCAAGCCGGTAAAGTAAGCGTTACCATGACCGGAGCGTTTGGAACCATCCATGATGAATATGCCTTGGCTGTTAAAGCCACAACGCGTCAACAGTCCTTGAATACGGTCTTTTAATGAACCGTCTTCCATGGGGGTAAATTTATTAAATAAGGGCGCAATAACGGTAGGATAAAGCCAGCTCATCAACAAAGAAAAACTCATTATGATTGCCCATGCCCATAACCACCAGAGTGGCCCTACATTGTCCATAATCCATAGGATTAAGGCCAATAAAGGCAGGCCAATCGCAGCACCCAGTCCCAAGTGCATAAACTGGTCTTTAATAAATTGGTTAACCGTGCTTTTATTAAAGCCAAATTTCTCTTCAATGACAAAGGTTTGATAAATGCTGGTCGGAATTTCTATGACCGTCAATATCAGAAAAATACAGGCTGTTGCCGCAACGCCCGCGATTAAGGGCGAAGAGAAAAAAGTGCTCCAATAATCAAAAGACGCATTGATACCGCCGCCTAGTGTCAATAAAAGCAATACGACAATGCCCAGTATGCCATCGATATTGCCCAGTTTGACTTTTTCAAGCGTGTAATCAGCGGCTTTTTGGTGCGCAGCCAAGGGCACTTTGTCTTTAAAGGCATCAGGCACGGCAGCGCGATGAGCGGCGACATAATCAGCGTGTCGTTTAGCCAGCCAAAATTGTATCGATGAAGAAATAATCAGCGCAATTAAGAAGATAATAGTAAAGGTATTCATAGGCCAAATGCATTAAGTTTAAGAGTTAGACGTACAGATTTGCCAATGCTACACTAACAGCCACCTTTAACACAATGGAATCAATCAATGGCGCAGGATTTACAGCACCTTATCTGGATAGATCTTGAAATGACGGGGCTTAACCCGGACAGTGATTTAATCATTGAAATTGCGACAGTAGTCACCGACAAAGATTTAAATATTCTTGCAAAGGGCCCTGTTCTGGCCGTGCATCAGTCTGAAGAAGCACTGGCGGCCATGGACGACTGGAACCAAAAGCATCATGGACAATCCGGTTTAATTGAGCGCGTTAAGGCATCAACTATTAATGCGGCTGAAGCAGAGCGACTAACGCTTGAATTCCTGAAAGAATGGGTGCCGGCCAATACTTCACCGATTTGTGGTAACAGTATTGGTCAAGACAGGCGCTTTTTATACCGTTATATGCCCACGCTTGAGGCGTATTTTCATTATCGAAATATTGATGTATCAACGCTTAAAGAACTGGCGGCAAGATGGGCGCCGGCTGTAAAAGACGGCTTTAATAAAGAATCCAAACATCAAGCCCTGGACGATATTATTGAATCCATTGAAGAGCTGCGTTATTACCGGGAACACTTTATCAAGTTTTAACCATGAATCAAATAATAGCGATTGCATTAGGAGGAGCTTGTGGCGCGGTCGTGCGCTTTTTAGTCTCTACCGGTCTTTATCAATGGCTGGGCAGGGGCTTTCCTTATGGCACGTTGGTTGTTAATGTGGTGGGTTCATTTTTAATCGGTTTACTCACCGAAGCCCTTATTCTCCAGCGCATTGCTATTACTCTGGAATATAGAGCCGCAATTTTGGTTGGTTTTATTGGCGCATTTACAACCTTTTCCACTTTTTCCCTGGAAACTATTTATCTACTGGAAGAGGGCAGTTTAAACAAAGCGGCTTTAAATATAGTGGTCAGTGTGTTGGGCTGTTTATTGGCTGTCTGGATTGGTTTACTGTGCGGCAGAACGTTATTTTTGTATTCGGGTGGCATGTTTCATTGGAGTGGCGGTGTTATTCCTTTTGCACTGTTGATAGTCAATGCCATCGGTGCTTTTTTAATTGGTATTATCGCAACTATCTTGTTAGAAAAAGTAGCGCTTTCCATGGAATACCGTGCCGCTATTATGGTGATCATGGTGGGTACTTATTTAACGTTATCCGGTTTGTATTTAATTTTGTTTTTGATTGAGCACGGCTATTCATTTGAGTCCCATACCAACTTAATGCTGGGTACTTTTGTAGGTAATGGCTTAAGTTGTCTTTTTGTTATTTGGCTGGGTTTATTAGTGGGTAAACAGATATGAGCACAAAAGAAGTCACTATCGCCAGAATTTATACACTTGAAGGGCATGATCAGTTAAATCAGGCGCTGGATATTCTGCATGATGAAGAAAAAATTCAGGGGGTTACTATTATTCGGGGAATTGCCGGTTTTGGTGAAAGCCGTGTGATACATACTTCCTCCTTGCTGACTTTGTCACTGGAACTGCCCTTGATCATAGAATTTTATGATGAGCCGGAAAAAGTTGAAAAAGCCATACACACGTTAACATCCAGACTTGATCTCAAGCATATCGTTAGTTGGTCGGCAATGGCTTTTGTTGATACCACTGCTTGATTTGGGGATTTTCCAGTTTGTAATTTTTCAAGCCCTCGCTTTGCTCTCCCTCTTTTTCAAAGGGGGAGAGCAAAGCGAGGGGGATTTATCTAATAAAATCTCCTCTAACCCCTCTTTTTCAAAGAGGGGAACTGTATAAGTAGTCCTGTTTTAACGCAAGGCGTTGCTATATATTTTTCTTTAGGCGTTTGGAATCCGGGTTCAATTCAACGGGTGATATGACCGATTGGTTAGCTATCCGGGGAGTTGTTTGATTGCTATTCAGGGTCAGTGACAAGAACGGGTCAGTCACTTTTATTAAATCAGTCCCTGTAGGTAATGTGATGTCAGTTAGCAGGGACAATGCTGTTTTTTGCTCATCCAGCATAAACAAAGCTCTTCTTTTCAAAGGCGAATGAGAGGTTGTTAGCGATGCTGATGGATTAACAAATTGAGCGATAGTGTTCAGTCGTTGATGTAATTGCTCGGCGTTAGCGGCCGGCATAAGAAACGTGTAGGGGCCATCAGTGACTAATTTGGGATCTAGATAGCCGGGATTAAGGCGACTGAATTGCTCATAGCCAAGATTGGCCATCTCTGCAACTTCTTTAAATTCTTTTTCAGCCAGGTAGTCAATGTCATGCTTGCGATCAATTTTGACTTTAACAAAATAGGGCTCGTTTCTAATCTGGGCAAACTTTAATCCATGTGCATCAGGGTTGGCAAATATACTGGATAATGCCAGGAAGCGGGGAACGTACTCTTGGGTTTCTTCAGGCAAGCGCAAAGACCAGTAATCCGTGTCAACACCTTCAGCGACATTGCGACTAATAGCGTTATCGACGGTGCCTAGTCCACAATTATAGGCAGCCAACGCAAGTAACCAGTCACCATTAAAATGCTGATTAAGAAATGACATGTAACGCATGGCCGCCTGAGTGGAGGCCGTGATATCAAGCCGGTCATCATACTGTTCACTTTGATGCAAATCAAAATCAAGTCCCGTACTGGGAATAAATTGCCAGAGTCCGGCTGCACTTTTTGGCGATAGTGCAGTTGGCTGATAAGCGCTTTCTACAATAGGTAACAAGGCCAATTCGTAAGGTAATTTATGTTGGCTAAGACTTTCGACGATGTGATAAAGATAGGGGCGTGCACGATCAGTTACTTGATACAGATAACTGCTGTGTTGAGCATACCAAACGATATGCTTATTGACCCGGTCATACTTAATCGCTTCTTTGGTATTTTGCGGAATTGGTTTCGTTAAACGCTGTTCGACAGATTGTTGTGAGGTGTTTTCATCGCGCGGAATTAGCCTCGTTAAGTGTTGTTCGACAGTTTGTTGTGCTGTGTTTTCCGGATTTTCTGCGTTATCAAAATATTTTGATTTAACCGGTTTATCCGGCTCCGAATTAGAATTTACCAGTAGTTCAGAGGGAATTCTTAGGTCCAGCCTGTGCAGTCTTGGATTTAAGTCGACTCGCGAACGGAGTCGTGTTTGATCTGCAGTATTTTCATTCAGGGTAGCGTTTTTTGAGGCAAGTACCTGGCCTGGCAAAGCTATTTTGTTGCCTGTTCTTGAAGAAAGAGTGGCATTAATTTTAAGGCGACCATAAGGCGTGTATTTATATTGTAATGTCGTGGTAGTGGTTGGCAGTCTGAGTTTTTGCAAAGCAAGCATTCGTTCTGATTGAGCTTTTGCAGATAAAAGCGGTACAGCGTTGCTAACGGTACCTGATGAATTAGCCTGATTAAGTGGGAGATCAATACTTTTCTGAATAATGGCGGGGGGCGATTGACTAGTGCCATTTTCGAGGATTGGATTAGGCTGAGTTGTAAATTGGCTGGGTCGAGGTATTTTCATACCGGTACGAATGCGTTCCCAAACGTCCCCCGGATTTTTTAATTTATTTTGCTTAACAGAAAGCAAGCGGGAGTTTTTATTTTTTACGCGTGAGCGTGGCGAATGTCCGCTCAGGTGATTATTTTCATTAGTGTCTACAGAGGCCGCCATAATCTCCGCAGATTGGGTCAGTAATAATGAGCCAACCAGTAAATTTAATACTATAACTAATCGTCGCACGCTGTACCTATTGATATATTTCGGGATATTTTAGTCATAATCCGGAATGTAATGGATGATCATGCTGATCATGCAAAAAAGCAGAAGCAATAATCAAATTTATCGAGAGATGAGATCAATAAATTTAGTTTTAAAAAGCTGCAAAAACTGCGGATTTTAGAATGATTTTGTCTTTATAATGTAACCTTTATCGTTAATATTCGGTAATAAAAGTTTCAATCTCGTTATGGCTATTCAGTTAAACAGGCTATCTGTGTATTTGAAAGTAACCTGATTAGTGTCAGCGTATGCCGTTTTTTTTGTTCATTTTTTGCGCTTCCAACTGAAATAGTTGTCCTATCGATTTATGTTAATTCTTTAATAGTTACCTTGGCTACGTAAAAATACGTGTATCTGATTGTTTTTAAGTTGTTTTTACTGATATTTAACGCACTAATTGAAAAAAAAGGCAGGCACTACGCAAGAATAATAGATGTACTTTTGTGTTAAATCTAGTGCTTTGATTATTTAACCATCCCCTAAAGTGATAAAATAATCAATTTAACGTATCAATAAAAAATTCAGCTCTACTCGTTGAACTGTTGTTGCCGTTGTCGAAATGACGGTATCAACATCAGGACCAATCCTGCAACCTGTTTATCAAAGAATAATCCTTTACCTTTAATACCTTACACATATTTATGACAAAGATACCCACCGTCGGCTTTATAAGTTTAGGCTGCCCGAAAGCGCTAGTTGATAGCGAAAGAATTTTAACCCAGCTTCGTTCAGAGGGATATGACATATCACCGACTTACCAGAATGCTGATTTAGTGATTGTTAATACCTGCGGATTTATCGATGCGGCGGTGGAGGAATCATTGGATAGTATCGGTGAAGCCTTGGCTAAAAACGGCAAGGTAATCGTTACCGGTTGTCTTGGAGCAAGGGAAGATGAAATCAGGGCGCGTCATCCCCAGGTTTTAAAAGTGACGGGTGCGCATGCCTTAAATGAAGTTGTGGCTTCGGTACACGAATATTTACCCCCTCGACATGATCCCTTTACCAGTCTTTTGCCACCACAAGGGATAAAGCTAACACCGGATCATTATGCTTATTTAAAAATATCGGAAGGCTGTAATCATCGCTGCACATTTTGCATTATTCCGTCAATGCGAGGCGATTTGGTCAGTCGACCGGTTGATGATGTTTTGTGGGAAGCTGAACGTCTGGCGAATGCAGGGGTAAAAGAATTATTGGTAGTTTCCCAAGACACCAGTGCTTATGGGCTTGATTTAAAGTATCAAAGCCGTGACTGGAAAGGTCGCTCTGTTAAAACCCGCTTTTATGATTTAGCCGAGGCACTGGGTGATTTGGGTATTTGGGTGCGCATGCACTATGTTTATCCGTATCCTCATGTTGATGAAGTAATTCCATTAATGGCGGAAGGCAAAATATTGCCTTATCTGGATATTCCTTTTCAACATGCGAATAGCCGTATTCTTAAATTAATGAAACGTCCCGCTGCAACTCAAAATAATCTGGAACGGATTAAGGCATGGCGGGAAATTTGTCCTGATATTACTTTGCGCAGTACTTTTATTGTAGGCTTTCCTGGAGAAACTGAACAAGAGTTTGAAGAATTATTGCAATTTATGACGGATGCTCAGCTTGATAGAGTAGGTTGTTTTGCTTATTCTCCGGTAAAAGGAGCTGTTGCTAATGACTTGCCCGATTTAGTTCCTGAAGAAGTCAAACAAGAGCGTTTGGCGCGTTTTATGGCCCATCAGGCGGAAATTAGTGCTGATCGTTTACAGCAACGGATAGGACGAATTGAAACGGTTCTGGTTGATGAGGTGGTAGAGGAGGGCGCTGTTGCCAGAAGCAAGGCCGATGCACCGGAAATTGACGGGCAGGTTTTTATTGATGGGGCGACCCACCTTAAAGTTGGTGATTTTGTTGAGGTTGAACTTGAAGAAGCCGATGACTATGACTTGTGGGGGCGTTTGGTATAACGCTTTTGAGTATTAGATTCGCGTGATATAAACAAAAAGCCCAACGGTAACGCTGGGCTTTTTGGTATTGCAGTTTAGCTTAACTTAACTTACAAAGAGATAGAGCTTGAAACTTTTTGTTTTGATCCATCTGGATCGTCCATGCAGCCAGACAAACCAACAATAACTAATGCCAAAGCTAAAAGTGCTAAGATTTTTTTCATAAATATATCCTCCAAAAGGTTTTAAATTATTTTTATTGCGTGCTACTTAATAAAAAAGCACGGACAATTTATATCATGCTTAGAATGATGATGCAATAATAAAAGTTGTTTAGTTTCCTGTAAAACTTATAAGGAATTGATATTTTCAGGTAAATCAAAGGAAATTAAATTGTCATTCCACTTTACCGTACCGATAGTAGTCCATGGTGCGGAGAAGTTTTGATGCAATAGATCATGAACCCAGTAACTAGGTGCATTAATCCGTTTAACTTTTATATGAAACACTGTCTTATTAATATCCAGACCCATTTTATGACCCCAAAAAGCGGTCACCTTCATAATGAATTTTTGTAAACGCGTGTTGTTAATAGTCGGTGTAACGGCAATATTGGCCCACATGGAATGAACTCGACCCCAGTTTGGGGCGACTAAGCGACCCTGTTCGTTAACAAACGGTAGCCAGTTTTCCTTGCCGTTTTGATCGGTGTAGGTAATCGCCAAAATACGGTCATAGCCGGCAAAATGATCGTGTAGGTAAAGCGCGTGTGGGGTAATGCCAAAAAAGGTCAGAGACACCATGATAAGCGCGTTACTGGCTTCGTTAATAGACGCGCTAATAGGGTTGTTGCTGGTGGGTATGTGTAATCGGTATACCAGTCCGTAATGAAGTGTGCTGTTTAATTGTAAAACGAGTAAAGCGATGAGTATTTTTGCAAGCTTTCTGGAAAATGCTTTGGGTTTTTGAGTTGCAAAACTTTCAAAAATTTGATGGTATAAATTATTGTTGCCCAGTTTGGGCGATACCAAGCATTCTGCGGTGCAAGTAATACGGGTACGGGAGTCTGCAATAGACCGGTATTTTTTTATCGCCAGTGTATAAATTCCCGGTAAACTTAAGGCAAGTCCTACGGGATATAAATAACGCATTTTTTTCAGTATTTGAATATACGTGTCAACGCCTGAATAAACGCGATTTGAGTTGTTTAGCGCATATAAATCCAGTAACAGGGTTTCGGGGCTTAGTGCGGCCATTGCGGGGTAGTGTGCCGCATGATCTTGGGCATTTTTAAAATCTATGCAATTGAATAGATCAAAATGATTAAGAATAAGGACGGTGCGATTACAAAGCGGACATTGTTTGTCAAAAAAAACGGTTAGTGCGGGTTGTTTGGCTGACAGCATCTTACTAATGGCTCTCCACCAACTAAAGGGAACCAATAGTACATAAAATATTAGCATTCCCAAGCCAAAAGGATAGATATTTAAAGACAAGGTGATACCCAGATGTAACCCCAAACCGACAATTAAATAAATGCCGCGCAAGCGGCGATTTGAAAAAAAGAATAAAAAGGTAAATTGAAAAACCAGTACGGTATAGCCAATGATTTTTTGTAGTAGTTCGTTATTCAGCAACACTGACATGTCGATGGCTGAAACATAATAGGGCTGTGTTGATGGCAACCAAGAACCCAGGCCATTACGCCAATGTTCAGCAAACAATTTGTGGACAGCCGAGTCAAAATAGAGAAAACCGAGGCAAATAAAGACGGGTAAGTAGTAAGCAAGGCTGGAAACGGTTGGTTTTGGATAGGATTGGTAATGCGTAAAAGGCGTGCTGAGTTTGTATCTAAGCGTATCTAAGGAAAACGCACGGTCACCTGGCATAAATAACAGGAAAAACCCCGCTCCGATCATAAATGAGTCAAACCCTCCATCAAAATCACGTTGCATGGTGGTGAAATTAACGAAGATAATCCAGAAAATGTAATTACAGATAACGGAAAATTGATAGCGATAGCCAACAACGATAAAACCGGCAATAATTCCCCAAAGGCACAAAAAAAACGGAATCATGGGGAATTCAACGTCTATGTAGGGTATAGGGTCGAAAATTAAATGGTTGAAATACAGCAGGAAGATAATTTCCTGTAAAGTGACCAAGCCATAAAAAAGCCGGAATAAGCCAATACCGATTGCGGGTGCTGGTTTAGATTGAAGCGCCAGGATTTTGGTTATTATAAATTTATACATTTTAATACTACATTATTAAAAATGTGTAAATTATAATACAGACGTGAGGGAGAAGTGGTGAAATGTTCAGAAAAAATAAGGCCGCTAACTATTCACAAGGAATGGTTAGCGGCCTAGGTATAACCGAAACTGATTAGCTACGCTTATTTTTCGTCGTCTGGATGCTCAGCAAACACCCATTTCAACAGGGCGTATACAGCAGCTACAACTACAACAGCGCCAACCATGCCAGCTGGTGTTTTTAATGTTTCAGTTAGATCTAAAATAAATCCCATGTATGTGTCCCCTACCTAATAATTATTTGTTTGAGAAATTGCTAACTTGAAGCAAGCAGAAGTTGCATGATACTTTACGCAAAATTAATGTCAAGGCTTATTGTTAATAACCCATTAAAAATGTAAGGAAAAAGAATATTCCTGACTATTGTTGTTAAAGCTCGATAACTGATGTGGTATAGTTTCAATTCTGTTTTTGAAGTTGATAGACTAGGGGCAATAAAAATAATGAAAAAATACGTTAAAATATTACCTTTGGCAGCGCTTTTTTTTGCGTTTTCCGCGAATGCTCAGGTTGAACTAAAAGATAACTCTGAAATTTTGGGAAAATGGAAGCTCTATGCTGAAGCGACCAAGATAGATGGCGAACAGAAAGCCGTTACCATTGAATGGGATTTTAAAGATAATGGTATTTTAAAACAAACAGCGACCGATTCAGTGGGTCGAACCAAAGAAATGAAAATAGACATTAAATACGCTGTCGAGAATGGCGATATTAAAAAGCAGACAAAACCCGGACAAGAAAAATATGAATCATGCAGTGTCGTTGAAAAAGAGGGCTCTAAAATGATTCTAAAGTGTCCATTTTTGTACTATTTTCTAACAAAAATATAATCAATTATAATATAAAAAAGGGGTATGAATTATGATAAGCGGTATGGTGATGATTTTAGTGGCACTCTGGTTTTATCAGTCAGCGGTAAAGGCAAAGACAAGTAATGTATTGATGTGGGTTGCTATTGGTGCAGTTGGTTTCTTTGTTTTACAGTTACTATTGGTTAACCTCAATATCTATATTTTAGAGTCATTTAGAGCAAGTGAAGGCGGTGCCGGTTATGAAGCCCTTCAGGGCGCTGACAGGAAAAATGAAGGTGACTTTTTAGGTTTTGCGGGAATTTTAAAGTCGCTTTATTTAGAAATATCGCCTTCAGTCGTCGGCTTCTTGGCTATTGCAGTCGTTCGTTGGAAGTTTATCACTAAAGAAAGCTTTTCTGCGGCAAATTTGTTTAGCGGTCTTAAAGAGATGTTTGGAAATATAAAGCAAAGCTTTAAAGCACCAGAATAATAAAAAAATAAGCTTTTGTTAAAAAGCCCAAGTAATGCTTGGGCTTTTTTTATTGCTCTTTTTGTGTCCAAAATAAGATGTATTCCACCATCAATTAGACTCAACTTAACGCTATACGATAGTGGAAACAAGAAAAATAAGAGCACCAACAAATATGACCGTAAAAATTAATCCTGCAATAACAAAAGTTGAAAGCGATCCATTTTCAAAGTCTTTTTTTCTGTTTTTCTCACTTTGTATGCCGACAAAAGCAGCTAGAACACTTTTAAATACTTGAGTGATGTTAAGTTTTGACATGCTCATCTCCTGTTTTAGTGATAAAAATAATAGTGCTAGCAGGCATTTTAAGCAATGATTATATTTAAGCAGCATAACTACCCGTGGCACAATCAATGAACAAAACAGAATTATTAAAACAATGCATGTCCCAAAGAATCTTGTTTCTTGATGGGGCTATGGGTACGATGATCCAAAGCTACAAACTGGAAGAAAGGGATTATCGCGGCGAGCGTTTCGCCCAGTGGGATGTTGATCTTAAAGGCAATAATGATTTATTGTCATTAACGCAACCTGATATTATCAAAGCCATTCACTCGGCTTATTTTGAAGCGGGCTCTGATATTGTTGAGACCAACACCTTCAACTCAACCAGCATTGCCATGGCTGATTACCGAATGGAATCGTTAGCCTACGAAATTAACCTTGAGTCGGCACGTGTAGCCAAACAGGCTGCCGATGAATACACCCAAAAAACACCCGATAAACCGCGCTTTGTTGCCGGCGTCTTGGGGCCTACCAATCGTACGGCTTCAATGTCACCCGATGTCAATGACCCCGGCTTTAGAAATATTTCCTTTGACCAATTGGTTGTTGCCTACACAGAAGCGGCGCGTGGCCTGATTGATGGTGGCGCAGATATTATATTGATTGAAACCGTTTTTGATACGCTCAATGCGAAAGCCGCCATTTTTGCAATTGAAAATTATTTTGAACAAATCGGCTACAAATTACCGGTCATGATTTCCGGCACCATTACTGACGCATCAGGCAGAACGCTGTCAGGACAAACCGTTGCGGCTTTTTGGAATTCATTAAAACATGTTCAACCCATCTCTTTCGGTTTCAATTGCGCCTTGGGTGCAACCGAACTGCGTCAATACATCGCTGAATTATCGAGTATTGCTGATACCTATGTTTCCGCTCATCCAAATGCCGGTTTGCCTAATGAGTTTGGTGAATATGATGAGACACCCGAACAAATGGCCAATGAATTGGCGGATTGGGCTCGTAGCGGCTATTTGAATATTATCGGTGGCTGCTGCGGTACTTCACCTGCCACGATTAAAGCCATCGTTGAGGCCGTGCAAACACATCCGCCACGCATTATTCCGGAGATTGAAAAAAAATGTCGGCTGGCGGGTCTTGAGCCCATGTCTATTGGCCCAGACAGTCTGTTTGTTAATGTTGGCGAACGGACTAATGTAACCGGTTCCGCTGCGTTTAAACGATTGATTATCGAAGGTGATTTTGAAACCGCTTTGGACGTTGCCAAACAGCAGGTTGAAAATGGCGCCCAGATTATCGACATCAACATGGACGAGGGCATGTTGGAATCCAAAGAAGCGATGGTGCGGTTTTTGATGCTGATTGCCTCTGAACCGGATATCGCCAAAGTACCGATTATGCTGGACTCTTCTAAATGGGATATTTTGGAAGCCGGTCTTAAATGTATTCAGGGCAAAGGTGTGGTCAATTCAATTTCGCTTAAAGAAGGCGAAGCCGCTTTTATCAAACACGCCAAACTCGTGCGTCGTTATGGCGCGGCCGTTATCGTCATGGCTTTTGATGAAGAAGGGCAAGCGGATACCAAAGCCAGAAAAATCGAAATATGTCAGCGGGCTTATAAAATCCTGACAGAGCAGGTCGATTTTCCGCCTGAAGATATTATTTTTGATCCCAATATTTTCGCCATTGCCACCGGTATTGACGAACACAATAATTACGGCCTGGATTTTATTGAAGCCACGCACGAGATTAAAAGAACCTTACCTTACGCGCTGATTTCCGGTGGCGTGTCCAACGTGTCTTTTTCATTTCGCGGTAATAATCCGGTGCGCGAAGCCATCCACGCGGTGTTTTTATACCACGCCATTAAGGCTGGTATGTCGATGGGGATTGTTAACGCCGGTCAGTTGGCTATTTATGCGGATATACCCGAAGATTTGCGCAATGCCGTTGAAGATGTGGTGTTAAATCGTCACGATGGCAGCGGCACCGACAAGTTACTGGAACTGGCTGCAAAATACCGGGGTGATGGCAGTAGCAGTGAAGTCAAACAGGAAAATCTGGAATGGCGTGAATGGCCGGTCAGTAAACGTTTGGAACACGCACTGGTTAAAGGCATTACCGATTACATTGATGAAGATACCGAACAGGCAAGATTGGAAGCCGAAAGACCCCTGCATGTTATCGAAGGGGCCTTAATGGATGGCATGAATGTCGTCGGTGATTTGTTTGGTGAAGGTAAAATGTTCTTGCCTCAAGTGGTTAAATCAGCACGGGTCATGAAAAAAGCCGTCGCTTATTTGATGCCGTTTATGGAAGCCGACAAAGCCGGAAACGAGCGGCAAACCAACGGTAAAATCCTTATGGCGACCGTAAAAGGCGACGTGCATGATATCGGTAAAAATATCGTTGCCGTAGTATTGCAATGCAATAACTATGAGGTAATTGATTTAGGCGTTATGGTTCCGGCCGAAAAGATTTTGCAAACGGCACGCTTGGAAAGTGTTGATATTATTGGTTTAAGCGGATTAATTACTCCATCCCTTGATGAAATGGTGCATGTCGCTAAAGAAATGCAGCGTCAAGGTTTTACCATTCCGTTAATGATTGGCGGTGCCACTACATCAAGAGCGCATACCGCAGTAAAAATTGAACCGCATTATCACGGCCCAACAATTTATGTAACCGATGCGTCACGCGGTGTCGGCGTGGCCAGTAATTTGTTAAGCACCGAGTTAAAGGCTGACTTTATTAAAAGCGTGCATGATGAATACGAAGAAGTCAGAGCTCGACACAAAGGCCGTGAAGCGAAAACCAAACAACACTCACTGGAAGATGCCAGACGTAACAAGTTTAACTGGGGACGTTACGAACCCGTTAAACCGTCATTTTTAGGTATCAAGGTTCTGGAGCGTTTCCCACTGGAAACGCTGGCATGGTACATCGACTGGACACCGTTTTTTCAAACTTGGGAAATGGCCGGTAGTTATCCAAAAATACTCGATGATGAAGTGGTCGGTGTTGAAGCCAGGCAGTTGTTTGAAGAAGCGCAAGTGATGCTGAAAAAAATCATCAACGAAGAATGGTTAACAGCAAGAGCCGTGGTCGGTTTTTTCCCGGCCAACAGCGACGGTGATGATGTAATTGTTTACTCCGATGATACGCGCACGACAAAGCTGGAAACTTTGCACCATTTGCGTCAGCAAAATATTAAAGCGCCGGGGCGACCCAATTATTGTTTATCGGATTTCATTGCGCCAAAAGCAAGTGGCAAAGCGGATTATATCGGTGCTTTTGCCGTCACCACCGGCATTGGTATCGAAGAAAAATTACAGCAATTTGAGCAAGATCACGATGATTACAGCTCGATTATGCTCAAAGCACTGGCGGACAGATTGGCTGAAGCCTTTGCAGAATATATGCACCAAGTAGTCAGGAAAAACTATTGGGGTTATGCCGAAGAGGAAAGTTATGAACCCGAGCAGTTAATAAACGAAGCTTATCAAGGTATACGTCCTGCACCGGGTTACCCTGCCTGTCCTGATCATACCGAGAAAGGCAAGTTGTTTGACTTGCTTAATGTAACCGAAAATACCAGCATAGAACTCACCGAAAGTTATGCCATGTATCCGGCATCTGCCGTCAGTGGTTGGTATTTTTCTCATCCTGAGTCACAGTATTTTAATGTCGGAAAAATAGATAAAGACCAATTGCAGGATTACGCCAAACGTAAAAATATTGCCGACGAAGTGGCTGAGCGCTGGTTGGCGGCACATTTACACCATTAAGGAAAAACCCATGTTATTACCACAAAAAGCAAGCCATGCAATGGAGCGCTTGATGTATGCCAGTCGTTGGCTGCTGGCACCGGTATACATGGGTTTGAGCTTCACCTTAGTGGCTCTTTTTATAAAGTTTTTTCAAGAACTGTATCATTTTATTCCGTTTATCCTGGAGCTTGATGAGTCCCAGTTGGTGTTAAAATTACTGTCATTAATTGACCTTACCCTGGTTGGTAACTTGATTATTATTGTGATGTTTAGTGGTTATGAAAACTTTGTGTCACGCCTGAATATTAACGAGGAAACAGAGAAGCTGGAGTGGCTGGGCACCCATGATTATGGGTCATTAAAGATGAAAGTGGCGGCATCCATAGTGGCTATATCATCTATCCATTTGCTAAAAATATTCATGAATATTGAGACAGTTCAGAATGACAAAATAATGTGGTTTGCACTGGTCCATTTGACCTTTGTAATCTCGGCCTTGTTAATGGGTTACCTTGATAAAGTGACCAAACATTAATGCTTCATTGTCTGCTTTTGGGGACATCCGGTTGTCATCTTTGTGAACAAGCAGAACAGCTTGTCAATGCTTGTTTGCCCGATAACCTTGGTGTCACGATTGAAATTATAGATATTGCCGAGCAAGAACAATGGCAAGAAAGCTATGCAATACGCATTCCTGTTTTATACCATCCAGAAACCCGAAAAGAGCTGGCCTGGCCCTTTGATAAAGCGGATGTTATTCAATTTATTAAGGCGTTGCGAACTTAAAAAAAACAAACAGTGTATAGATTTTCAGATAAATAATTTCTCTGTCGACAGATACCATCCCTTTAAGGGATGTTATCTGTAGGGTCATACAACGTCGTATGATGGAAATTTAATTTCTGAAAGACTATAGTTTAATTTATGAAAAAACAATAATAACAACATAAAGCCAAAAACCTAAAGGAATAAGTAAAGTACCGTAATGAATACACAAGAACTTAAAAAGCTGGAAAACGATCTGTGGGATGCCGCCAATCAATTGCGTCAGGGCGCAGGATTAAAAGCCACTGAATATGCTTCGCCTATTTTAGGACTTATTTTCCTGAAATTTGCCGACATCAAATATCGCCAATTTGAAGACGCCATCAAACAGGAATTCATCAGTAAGCAAGGCTCTCGCATTGAGCAGACAGAAAAAGAAATTGCCATTACGATATGTGGTTTCTATCTTCCTGAGTATGTTCGATATAGCTATCTTCGTGACTTACCCGACACGACCGATCATGCGGAAAAAGTTAAAGAAGCGATGCAAGCCATTGAGGAGGGATTGGATCGTGAAGACTTTAAAAACGTCCTGCCGCAAGATGAGTATTTTAAAATCACTCAGTCTGATAAAACCCTGCTCAAGACTCTGCTGAAAATATTTGATGATATTCCTGACGATGCAACCGGTGATATTCTTGGCAAAATCTACGAATACTTTCTTGGCAAATTTGCGTTATCCGAAGGTCAAGGCGGCGGTGAATTTTTCACGCCGACGTCTGTTGTTAAATATATGGTCGAAGTCATCGAGCCTTATCATGGCAAATTGTTTGATCCGGCTTGTGGATCAGCGGGTATGTTTGTGCAATCGGCGCAATTTATCGAACGCCATAAAGCCCACTATGGCGATCAGAGCAAAGCCATTTATGTAACCGGACAGGATAAAACCGGCGAAACCGTAAAGCTGGCGAAAATGAACTTGCTGATTAACGGCTTAAAGGGAGAAATCAAAGAAGCCAACACCTTCACCGACGACCTGGATTGTGTCGGGCAATACGATTATGTCATGGCTAATCCGCCGTTTAATGTCAAAGACGTCAAACTCGACATCGTCAAAAACAAGCCTTATTTCAACGAATACGGTATCCCGCAAAATAAAAGCAAAAGTACCGGCGCTAAAAAAGAAGACAAAGACACCATTCCTAATGCCAATTATTTATGGATTAGCCTGTTCTCCACTTCATTAAATGAGTCTGGCCGGGCCGCCTTGGTCATGCCTAACTCGGCATCGGATGCGCGGCACTCGGAACAAGAAATTCGGATACGCCTGCTCGAAAATGGCTTAATCAGCCAAATGACCAGTTTACCGTCCAACCTGTTTTACACGGTGACTTTACCGGCGGCGTTATGGTTTTTCGACAAGGCCAAAGCTACCAAGCAAGATACCCGCGTATTATTTGTTGATGCGCGTAACGTATTTCGGCAGATTGATCGCGCCCATCGTGAACTAACCGATGAACAAGTCCAAAATTTAGGGCTGATCAGCCGCTTACAGCAAGGCCAAAGTGAACGTTATCTGGAATTGATTAATGACTACTTACAGCAAACGCAACTGACTTTGCCGCTCATTAAACAAATCTATCAAGCACTTTGCCAAGCCCTGAACGACTACATTACAAATTTAAATGACTGGGCGCAACAACAAGATTGGCAAGAAGAACACCAACAATTAATTGCAGAATTTGACTTTACCAACCTGCGTGACAGCTTTACCGTCCCGGCAATTGAACAACTGAATCTGGCTGAACAACAAGCATTAACAGCCTTGGTAGATTATCAAAATGCCGAGTGTAGCAATGCCGCTCAAAAACACGCCGTTGCCCAATGTCACGCCCTGATTGAATAAACCCGTACCGTTAAAAAAACACTGGATAAAAGTTATCGGAAATTAGAAAAACTCTATAAATTCGCCGACAAGCAATTAAAAAGTAAAGATGACAAGTTCTGGAAAGATAACAAGTTACGCGATTTTAAAAAAATCAGTGATTTGCTGGATGACTTTCATGAAGTCATTAATCCGGCAATGCCGTTGGAATTTAAATTCATCGAAAAATCGGCGGCATACTGGCTGCATCAAATTGATTGGCTACAGGAACTCTTCCCCGCTGCCGTTTATGAAGACGTCATCGGCTTATGTAAATTGGCGACGTTAGATGAAATCAAGGAACAAGATTATTCACTCAATCCGGGGCGTTATGTTGGCGTAGTGATAGAAGAAGACGGCATGACCGAGGAAGAATTTGGTGAAGAGATTTTGATGTTGCATCAACGCCTGCAAGGTCTTGATACCAAGTCATTAGGTTTACAACAGCAGATTAATGCGAATCTTACCAGTTTTATAGATAATTGACGGGCTGTTATTAGCGCATGTTTCAATAATGCCTCAGATATAGATTTTCAGATAAATAATCTCGATCTTAACGGATACCATCCCTTTAAGGGATGTTATCCGTATGGACTCCAAACTTCATGCAATGGAAATTTAATTTCTGAAAGACTATTGACAGCATAACCGGTTAAGCCTCATAACATCATGAAGCAAGGAATTTAAAATGCACTTAACTATTGATATATCGGATGATTTTTAAATTACGTTAAAAGAGCAACAGGGAGAATTTATAAAAACCATGCTTTTTCATCATGCTTTAATGCTTTATCGAAAAAACAAACTGAGCTTGGGGAAAGCGGCAGAATTAGCCGGTTATGACCGATTAGGTTTTATTCAAAAACTGCAAGTTGAAAATGAAGTTGTTTTTAATTATGAAACGGATTTAGTTAATGAAATGGTTAGTAACGTAGGAAAAACCTTGGCATTAATGGAAAATAATCAATGAAAGTATCGGGTTTTTATTCGGGCAGTCTTGAGAGGGATACCATCCCTTAAAGGGATGTTATCCCTAAACAAACGTAATGTAACATTATATTTTCAAAGATATTATGCCTACACCTTATTATCAAAATACGCCCTGGGTTGCGGGAGAGTTTTATCATTTCTTTAACCGTGCCAATAGCCAAGCCGATAAACTGTTTTATCAAGAGCGCAATTACCGCTATTTTTTAAGATTATGGACGAATTACATGGATAAGCATTTTGACGTATGGAGTTATTGCCTTATTCCCAACCATTTCCATTTTTTAGTACGCGTTCGTGAGGTTGATTTGCCTTTTTCGATTATAGAATCGTGGCGACGCTTAGCTATTAGTTATACTCAAGCCATCAACAAACAAGAACATCGGCGTGGCAGTTTATTTCAAGAACATCCAAAATATTTACTGGTTAGTACCGATGCCCATTTAATGAGTTTGGTTCGCTATATCCACAATAATCCGTTGCATCATGGCCTTACCGAGCAGCTAGAAACCTGGCGTTACAGCTCTTATCCGGCTTTTTTTAGTTCTGCGCCCAGTCGTGTAAAGTGTGCTGAAGTAATAGCGTTATTCGGTGGCATTGCGGCATTTAAAGCTTTTCACCAACAAAATGATTTTACTCAAGACATTAATTATTGTTTGATCGATGTTTGAGTTGAAGGGTACGGTTAAGATTAGGGATATCATCCCTTAAAGGGATGGTATCCCCGGATGCGGGTTTTATCCAAGAAGCCACAGTGGCTTGGTAGGGATACCATCCCTCAAAGGGATGTTATCCCTTGATGTGCGATTTATCCAAGAAGACTCAGTGGTTTGGCAGGGATAACATCCATTAAAGGGATGGTATCCCTGGATACGGGTTTTATCCAAGAAGACTCAGTGG
>JBAXUR010000150.1:0-6896 GCA_037129595.1 Methylococcaceae bacterium
GAGTCGAAGCGATTTTGCTGGCTTCGGCTCCGCTCAGCCAACGGTTTATCTTGCCTAGGCGCTTAACTTAAAGGCACAATACCTATTCAGCGGAGGCGTTAACCATTTTAAAATATTCGCTTTCAGCAACAATGTCGCGGTTATTCTCAACTCGATCCAGATAAACCTTGCCTTCCAGATGATCAAATTCATGTTGAAAAACCCGTGCAACAAAGCCTTCCAGCTTGGCTTCCACTACAGTGCCTTGTTCATTGCTATAGGTGATTTGTATGTCTTTATAGCGTGGTACTAAAGCCCGAATGCCCGGAATACTTAAGCAACCCTCCCAGTCTTTTTCTGTTGTATCAGACAATGCTTGAAATGCCGGATTAATCATTACCGTGGGTTCCATCAGTGGCGCGTTAGGGTAACGTGGGGAAGGGCGCGAGGCAATGATGATTACTTGTTTTGATTCGCTAATTTGAGGCGCAGCAATACCGACCCCTTGAGTTGAAGCCAGGGTGTCTTGCAGGGTTTTAATGAGTTGCTGTATTTCAGGGCTTTGACTATCGGTTACCGGAGCCGCTTTTAGTCGCAGCACTTTTGCACCTAATTGGGCAATCTCACTAATACTAACCATTAGAACGCCTGTAATTCATTTAAAATAACCGATTGGGCTTGGACGGGTTCTTCATTGGTCACGTTTAATAACTGAAGATAACAACCATCCGGTTGTAACAGCCAGGCTTGCGTATTATCTTTTAAATACAAATCAAGGTCGTGCAGTATGCGGTTATAGAGTCGTTTACTTTCAATGGGGAAGCAAATTTCTACGCGCCGGAACATATTGCGATTCATTAAATCGGCGCTGGAGGCATAAACTTCTTGATTGCCATCATTGGCAAACGCATAAATCCGCGCATGTTCCAAAAAGCGTCCGATAATGGCACGCACTTCTATATTTTCAGAAACACCCGGTATTCCCGGTCTTAGGCAGCAAATGCCCCGGACGATTAGTTTAACTTCAACGCCGGCCTGTGAGGCACGGTAAAGTGCGCGTATGGATTTCTCCTCAACGATGGCATTCACTTGAATGATGATTTTTGCCCGTTTGCCGTTTTTGGCGTGCGTTATTTCCCGTTCAATTTTTTCAAGTATACCTTTATGTAGGGTAAAGGGTGACTGTAGCAGTTTATTTAATTGGGTTACTTTGCCCAAGCTGGTGAGTTGTGCAAAGACGCGCCTTACATCTTCGCCTAATTCTTTATTGCAGGAAAACAGGCCATAATCTGTGTAAAGTTGGGCGGTTTTAGGATGATAATTGCCGGTACCCAAATGCACATAATTGCGTAATTCTTTGCCTTCACGCCGTAAGATCAGGCACATTTTGGCGTGGGTTTTATAGCCCACAACGCCATACACAACATGGACAGCCGCTTCTTGTAATTTGGAGGCTAAATCAATATTGGCTTTTTCATCAAATCGCGCTCTTAATTCAATAACAACCGTCACTTCTTTGCCTGCCCGTGCGGCTCTGATTAACGCGGCAACGATGGGCGAATCTGCACCGGTACGGTAGAGTGTTTGTTTAATGGCCAGCACTTCTGGTGATGCGGCCGCTTGACGTAAAAATTCAACGACCGGCGAGAACGATTCAAAGGGGTGGTGCAATAAAATATCGTGACGTTTAATGGCGGCAAATATATCTTTGTTCCGCCCCAGTAGTGCTGGAACTCTGGGTTTAAAAGGGGCAAACTTGAGGTCAGGTCGATCAATGAGGTTGTTGATTTCCTGAATCCGGTTCAGATTGACCGGCCCGTCAACTAAAAATAATCGATCCCTGCTAAGTTCAAAACGATCCAGTAAAAAGCTTACTGTGTCATCAGGGCACGCGGCATCTATTTCCAGACGCACTTCATCACCATAATTACGCATCGCTAGTTCGCCTTGAACTGCCAGTAATAAATCGTCGATGGCATCATCATCCACAAAAAAATCACTGTTTCGGGTAACCCTAAATTGATAGCAGCCTTTAACTGTCATACCGTGAAACAATTCACTGACAAAGGCATGAATAATGGATGACAAAAATACAAAATCAGCCGGGCCGCTTTGGGTTTCGTCAACGGGTAATTGAATCACGCGCGGCAAGGCTCTGGGCGCTTGCAAAATAGCCCGCCCGCTATTTCTGCCAAAGGCATCCTTTCCGGTGAGGGAAATAATAAAATTTAAACTTTTGTTGAGAATACGCGGAAAAGGGTGGGCGGAATCAAGGCCTACCGGCGTTAAAATGGGCAATAACTCATCATTAAAATAATCAGACAGCCATTTATGTTGCGCTTCGGTCCAATCATTACGGCGCACAAAGCGAATATTTTCATCATTAAGCTTGGGGATCAAAATTTCATTAAGCACCTGATATTGTTCATCGACCAGTTTATGGGCATGAATAGAAATTTGCTCCAACTGTTCTTTGGGCGTTAAGCCGTCAGGGCCAATGGCTTTAGGGTCAATAGCGACCATTTCCAGTACGCTGGCAACGCGAACCTCAAAAAACTCATCCAGATTTGAGCAGGAGATGCACAGGTAGTTAAGCCTTTCAAGTAAAGGGACGGCTTCATTTTTTGCCTGAGCCAAAACCCGTTTGTTAAATTCCAGCAAGCTCAGGTCACGATTGATGTAAAGCTCTGGTTTTTCTAGGTTTATGGGTTCGGCAGTTGCGGTTATGTCCATCTCTTTCCTTAAATTATCGGGTATAGCGCCGGTGATAAAAACATGTCGGTCACTGATTTTCTGGGTATGCAAGTCTAAACTTAAATCTGCCTGTGCCAGTTGTGTATTAATTTCTTTTAGGCTAAAAGCGGCCAGTAAAGAATGATAAAAATCCCGTTGCAGAATCTCAGGTTCATTGGCGGCATAATTATCAACCATCATTTGTGCAGATTTAACATTGGCGGGGCGCAATAAATCCATAATGATGATGCGCGTACCCGGCCGGGAATATTTTTTTATGGTCTGCCAAAGTACCTGTGGATCGGGCAAATGATGTAACAGACTATTGCTAAAGATTATCTCATAGCTAGGTTGCGGTAATATGACATCAGGCAACATAGCTTTTATAAAGGTTATCCGGTCTGCCAACTCAGGCGGCAAGGCAGTTTTTGCATAAGTCAACATGGACTCTGAGCCATCAATCGCATGGACTTTGCTTAAAGGAAAGGCGTTGGCAAAGCGGCAACTGATATCGCCGGGGCCACAGCCTAAATCCAGTGCGGTACCGCTAAATTCCGGATCATCAATAAACGTTTTTAGCTGTTGTATAAAGTCATTATGCGGCACTTCAAAATCGGCCTCAGCATAAGCTTTTACCTGGCTTTCATCTTCCATTAACTCAGGTTCCAATAATCGTCTCATGCTGTAAATCCTCTTTTTCCCTGTAAGCCACCGGTATGGACAGCAATAAGTCGCTGACCGGGTTTAAATGTGTGTTTTGTTATCAAATCGTAAAGTGCGTACATCATTTTTCCGGTATAAACAGGTTCAAGAGGGATGTTGGTTTTACATTCAAAATCGGTAATAAAAGCCATCAGTTCAGGTGTCGTTCTGGCAAAGCCACCAAAATGATAGTCTAGGTTAATATGCCAGTGACTGCCTGGTCGTGGCAACAAGGCTTCAATATCAGTCTTTAAAAAACCGGCATTTTTTAAAGCCGCAAAGCCCGACACACAGACTGACTCTGGGACGGCATCAATAATACCCGCTAACGTTGCTCCGGTTCCACAGGGTACGCAGACAATGTCATAAGGGATAGCTATTTCGTTAACCAGTTCTGCGATACCTTTTAGCGCCAATGCTTGTGCGCCGCCTTCCGGAAGCCAGTATTGCCCCGGTTTTAATCCGGGTAAATCATGACAGCCTTTATAGTGCCGCAGAAGTCTATAAGCAGAACGGGTGACAAAGGTAAGTTCCATACCCCAGTTTTGCAAATCCAGTAAGGTGGGTGTTAATGTTGCCGGTTGTTCGCCGCGAATAAAGCCCTGCGTTTTCAAACCTAAAAGTTTACCTGTATAAGCCAGTGCATGTAAATGATTTGAATAAGCGCCGCCCATACTAATTAGCGTGTCGGCACCTAAAGAGAGTGCTTGATCAAGACTGTATTTAAGCTTGCGCCATTTATTTCCGGAAATAACGGGATGTAGCAAATCATCACGTTTCATCCATAATTCAAGTTGATATTCATCCAGCAGCGGGTCATCAATTTTTGTTAGAATCGACGGCTTAAAGGTTTTTTCCAGTTTATCAAGTTCAGGGTGCATTTATGTGTGGACGTTTTAACTTAATCGCAACAAATACGCAGATTATGGAGCATTTTTGCTTGCAGCGCTTGGCTGATTATCAGCCGGACTATAATATTGCACCGGGACAAAAAATAATCACGGTCGTAAGGTTGGAAGATGGCAGCAACAAAGCCGTCAACCTGCACTGGGGTTTGATACCTTCCTGGAGCAAAGACCCTAAGATAGCCCGTCATTTGATCAATGCCAGAGCGGAAACGTTAACTGAAAAACCGTCCTTTAGAAAGGCTTATCAACAGCGACGTTGCCTGATTCCTGCGACCGGATTTTTTGAATGGCAATCCACGGAAACTGGTAAACACCCTTACCATATTCATCAACCGACATCTGCCTTGTTTGCTTTTGCAGGGCTATGGGAGCATTGGGAACATCAGCAAGAAACCATTTATTCCTGCACTATTATAACCACCTCCGCCAACGCTAAAATAGCGCCAATCCATGATCGAATGCCGGTTATTATCACACCTGATTTTTATAACTGCTGGCTTGATAAAACAAACATCGCTGTCGAGATGGCTGATTTTTTAGCCGCCGATGGTTATAAGGGCATGCAGCTAACCCCGATTAGCACCCGAGTTAATAATCCGCTGCATAATGACATTGATTGTTTGGTGGCCGTTAGTCGGTAAGTACTTATTATTAGTGGTAAATTTGTCTACTTGAAAATTAACGTGTTATTTATTCGTTTAAACATCGTATTTTTGATGTGATTCGTCAAATAACACATTATGTCAATAAGTTAAAACTGACCGAAGTGTTGTGGTTACAAAGACTCGATAATTTTCAAACCACCCATATAAGGCTGTAAGGCATCAGGTATAAGAATACGCCCCTCAGCATCCTGATAATTTTCCATAACTGCGATCAGGGTTCTACCTGCCGCCAGGCCTGAACCATTTAAAGTATGCACTAATTCTGGTTTTCCGGTTTCAGGGTTGCGCCAACGTGCTTGTAAACGCCGTGCCTGAAAATCTTTGAAATTACTGCACGACGATATTTCCCGATAAGTTGCCTGGCCGGGTAACCACACTTCAAGATCGTAAGTTTTTGATGATGAGAAGCCCGTATCTCCGGCACATAACAGCATCTTGCGGTAAGGCAAATTTAATTTTTTTAATATATTTTCGGCATGATTAGTTAGTTCTTCATGCGCTTTAGCGGAATCTTCCGGCCTTACAATTTGCACCAATTCCACTTTCTCAAATTGATGTTGACGAATCATACCGCGCACATCACGTCCATAAGCACCTGCCTCACTACGGAAACAAGGACTATGACAGACAAATTTTAACGGCAGCTCCTTGGCCTCAATAATCTCATCCCTAACTCGGTTGGTAACCGGAACTTCCGCTGTCGGAATCAAATACAAAAGAGGGTCGTCACTGGCTTTAAACAGATCAGCCTCAAATTTTGGCAGTTGCCCGGTACCGCGTAAACTTTCTGCATTGGCCAAAAAAGGCACATAAGTTTCAGTATAACCATGTTCATCGGTATGCATATCCAGCATTAACTGAACAATAGCGCGTTGCAATCTTGCCAACGGACCCGTTAACACGACAAATCGACTACTCGCTATTTTTACACCTAACTCAAAATCAATGCCTTTCAATTTTGTGCCCAAATCAACGTGATCTTTAGGCTCAAAATCAAATACAGGCAGATCGCCCCAGCGGCAAAGTTCAAGGTTAAACTCTTCAGATTTACCCTCAGGTACGGCTTCGTCAAGAATATTGGGAATACCCTCCATCAGCGTTTCCATTTCAAGCTGAATGTCAGTCAATACAGTTTCCGCTGCTTTAAGCTCATCGCCCAAATGCTGAACCTGATTTAGCAGAGGTTGGACGTCTTCGCCTTTGGCTTTTGCGTTGCCTATCGCTTTTGAGCGACTATTGCGCTCGTTTTGTAATTCCTGGGTTTTAATCTGCACGTCTTTGCGTCTTGCTTCCAACTCAACATAAGACTCGGGATTAAAAATAAATGAACGTCTGTTTAATTGTTGCTTAACAAAATCAAGGTCAGTTCTAAATAAACGGGGGTCTAGCATGACGGCTTTTTACCTTTATAAATAATACATCCCCAAAGGGAACATTGAATGATCGCACTAGCGATTGTTTTTATATGCTCAGCAAGACTTGCCCATTAGTAAGCGTCTTGGCTGAACATTTATTGTTTCTTACATAATACACGATGGGCTTGCTTGAGAAAACAGCGCAGACAAAAAGCAGTAGGGATTACAGTAGGGTTAGGCGCTTTACATTCAGCCGGAACGATAAGCCTTGGCAGTCTTTGTCAGGCATCTAAAAAATATCATAAGTTTCGGTTCATTACACTGTAGTATTTTAAACGTAAAAAGTACTACACTGAACAGGAAGAAAAAATGCGGAGTGTTCTTGCGTTTTCCTCGTGAAAAAGCAGCTATTTTAGTTAAGCTGCGCGAAAAAATAACGATAATCCTGCTGAGAAAAGTCTCTTGGAACAAGCCCTCGTATCCATCTAAATGTTCAGCTAATATTTGTTATCACATCTATTTGCTGCAAAATGCAATGTAATGCGATATAATAG
>JBAXUR010000151.1:0-6834 GCA_037129595.1 Methylococcaceae bacterium
CCGCCAAGCCACCCAGTTCGGCACCCTTGCCTAATCCTGTGCTGGTAATAAAAAACCCCAGTGGTTCTTTAGGTTTGGCATCCGCAGCGGGCGCAGGAAGTGGAACCGCCTCGGGTGTTGGTGTCGCTGGCGCTACCGGACTTACTGAAGCAGCCTGATCAGCCGCCAAAGATAGCGTAGAGCTTAACAGGAGTGAAACAAACAGGATTGATTTCTTCATGGACTTTTCTCGATTAAGTTTTTAAGGATTTTTAGCAGATTGCGTGCCATTGCTTGAAACGGCCAGTGCTATCGCAAAAAAATAACATCAAGAATGACGTAGGGTTCTGTTTTAAATAAGCTAATATTTTCGATTCAGTTTTAGCCGATGCGGTCTGTTTTCAGAAACGTGATGGGGTTTAAAAGTAATGTGTTGATTTACAAACAGTCATTCAACAGGTGTTATTACCATGGCAACAGAATAGTCGTTGATTTGACCGATGTTGAGAAGTATAAAAGCTTGTCGAATGAGGTAATACATCTTTTTTAAAGATATGCAAATCTAATAATATCGTTTTATTGCATAGTATGGTTGTTCTATCATAACCACCAAATCCAATGATATTGGTATTATGATTTTACAAGGCAAACGAGTACATTATTATGGATACATTTATAGGCAGAAATTTTGCTAATGGACAAGAAGACCAAGCCTCGACGTTGCTGGCGTTTGATGAATTGCAGTCGCGTTCGTTATCATTGTCTGTCCGCGCGACTGCTCTGGTTTTTGAGGATCCGGTTTCTCGTCGATTGCTGGAACAGATCGAGCGTATCGCGCCTAGTGATGCAACCGTTTTGATTATCGGTGAAACCGGAACCGGTAAAGAGCTTGTCGCCCGGCATGTTCATGCCCTTAGCAAACGCAGTAACAATGTTTTTGGGGCATTAAACTGCGCAGCGTTGAGTGAAAACCTGATCGAGAGTGAATTATTTGGCCATGAAAAAGGCGCGTTTACAGGTGCTTTTGCCAGTAAAGAGGGTTGGTTTGAAACGGCCAACAAAGGCAGTTTGTTTCTTGATGAAGTCGGTGATTTACCCTTGGGTATGCAGGCAAAATTACTGCGTGTGTTACAAGAACGCGAAGTGGTTAAAGTAGGTTCCAGGCAACCTGTACCGGTAGATATCAGAATTATTGCCGCCACTAACGTTAATTTGGAACAGGCAGTTGCCGCTTCTCATTTTCGCGCCGATTTATATTACCGTTTTAACGTTGCAACCATTCAGTTAAGCCCTTTGCGAGAAAGACCGGGCGACATCATGCCTTTAGCAAGGCACTTCTTGAAGATTTACGGCGAGCGATTGGGTTATGGTGAAATCAAGTTATCGCCAGCCAGCGAAGTCACCTTATTGAATTATGATTGGCCAGGCAATATCCGCGAACTTGAAAATGCCATTCACCGAGCGATTCTGGTTTGCCCCAGTCATTGTTTACGCCCTGAAGATTTTCAGTTATCTGGTGTTAGAATTCTGGAGCCAGAGTCAATCGTGTCAATGACATCTTTGGAAGGTGCATTACAGCGTCTTTGTGAGCAAGCACCACCCAAACTATTTGAAATTTTGGAAGAGACAATTATTCGAACCGCCTTTGGATTCTGCGAGGAAAATCAGGTTCAGACTGCGCGGTTGTTAGACATTAGCCGTAATGTATTAAGGCATAAGTTGGGGCTCTATGGCATGCTGCCAAATACCCAGAAAAAAATTATAGTGGCCTATAGCGGGGCTGAAGCTTAAAGAATAGAGTCTATCAACTTTTAGTCGGGACGCTTGTATAGAACATCCCTTAAAGGGGTATTCTCTGTCCCGGCTTAAGTTGATAGCCGAAATCACCTTATAGACTTTCAGAAATTAAATTTCCAATTCGCATCACTTTAAGTTCATACAGATATCATCCCTTGAAGGGATGGTATCTGTCGACATAGAAATTATTTATCTGAAAATGTATAGCTCTGCAAGATTCGCGTTGCCTGCCTTTTTATTCTTTCAAGGCCTGCAAAGGCTCAATGTAGTTCAAATTAAAGGTTTCAGCTACCGCCGGATAAGTCACCAGGCCACGGTAGGTATTAAGTCCATATTGCAAAGCCTGATTTTTACGCACAGCTTCCAGACCTTCATTGGCAAGATGGAGTATATAGACCGCTGTTTGGTTGTTAAGGGCAAAGGTACTGGTACGAGGAACGGCGCCCGGCATGTTGGCAACGCAATAATGCACTACGCCATCGACTTCATAAGTTGGATTGCTATGAGTGGTCGCATGAGTGGTTTCTACACAGCCGCCTTGATCAACGGCCACATCAACAATGACAGAGCCTTTTGGCATGGTGGACAGCATGTTTCGGGTAATCAGCCAAGGAGCGCGTCCGCCAGGAATTAATACTGCACCAATCACCAGATCGGCTTCGCAGATAACCTCTTCAATATTATATTCATCACTGATGCGCGTTTGTAATTGCCCGCGATAAATATCATCCAGATACTTTAAGCGATCATGGCTAATATCCAGTACCGTGACTTGTGCGCCCAAGCCAACCGCAACCCTTGCGGCATTGGTGCCGACAATGCCGGCACCCAGAATGA
This sequence comes from Methylococcaceae bacterium, assembly GCA_037129595.1. Classification (GTDB taxonomy): domain Bacteria; phylum Pseudomonadota; class Gammaproteobacteria; order Methylococcales; family Methylomonadaceae; genus Methylobacter_C. The sequence continues at coordinate 2,614 of JBAXUR010000151.1, forward strand.
CGACATTAGCGGGAGCGACACCGGGAACACCGCCCATTAATACGCCACGACCCCCATGGGATTTTTGTAGATAGGTTGCGCCCACTTGCGTTGCCATGCGCCCTGCAACCTCACTCATGGGCGTTAATAACGGCAGTTGTCCGGTTCCTGTTTGTACGGTTTCATAAGCGATACCGGTCGTTCCACTGGCTAACAGGGCATCGGTCAGGGGTTTGTCGGAAGCCAGATGCAGATAGGTAAACAGAATTAAATCCGGACGTAGATACTGATATTCCGAAGCAATGGGCTCTTTTACTTTAACCACCATTTGCGCGGCCCACGCATCTTCTGCGTAGGGCACAATTTCAGCACCTGCGGACAGATATTCCTCATCTGAAAGCGAGCTTCCTGCACCCGCTCCAGTTTGAACCAGAACCTGATGGCCGCGTCGGGTCAAGGCTTTAACTGCACCCGGCGTCATTCCGACCCGATTCTCGTTGTCTTTAATTTCTTTGGGTAGTCCGATTCGCATGGGTGGCTCCAGATTGTCTAGGGAATGTCCTGATGTTAATCACTATTAGGACAGCTTGGTGTGTTGTTTCGCCTATAAAATAACATTATTGTCAGGAAATATCGAACCAATAGAACGTGGGTTTTTTTGTGAACCCCACCTTAATTAATCAACGAATCAAGCTGCGCATCGCTGCAATGCTTCGGTGTTATCGGTCTTAATTTGTAATGACTTAGTCGTTAAGAAATAGAACACGGATAACACCGATTTGACTGATAGACACGGATAAGGGACGTTTCTAAATTTTATAAAAAATAGTGGTAGGGTGCGCATCGCGCACCTAAAATCGCATCCACTAAACGGTTTTATTTGCACCAAAATCTATTGTTGTTTTTTATCGGGTGCCTATTGGGTTTCTCTAGCATGGTTGTGGTGCGCGATGCACACCCTGCTTTGACGGGCTGGTATTTGTCATATCTTTCCGCTTTTTGTGGGAGTCGAACACGATAACTTTCCATGAACACCGAGCTGGAGCTCAGCGTTCCCGGAATCGGTTAGCCATAACGACTGACATTCACGCCATAACTATCGGGTTTCGAATGGCTTAGATAATCAAACGGGATGGCATTGTAGTAGCTGCCCTCCACCAGGTTAAAGCCGGTATTGCGGGCTAATAAATCAGATTTTTTCTCATCGACTTGTTGCAGGATACTTTGTCCGCCCACTGAAGCCACTTGTGCTTTCAACTGCTGCAATTTTGTCAGTAAGCTATCATTATGTTCCTGATCCTCCAAATTTCGGGCGGAGGTGCTAACGTAGTTCGGGGATATCTTGGCAATCAAAGCAAACGCTTCAGATTCCTGACCCAGGTAATCAAATTTAAGCGCAATTTGATAGCCTCTGCGTCGATAATTATCCAGACCATTAAGCAGTTCCTGAAAGTAACGGGCATATTGACTACTAACGGCCAATACGATGACGATATTTTTGGTTTCCAAGCCACACTGTGCTATCACATCTTCAAAATAGGCGCCATGATCCTGTTTAATACCCAGTATGTGCCGGGGATCAACCTCTAAAAACAGGGTTTCATGCAGCTGTGCCAAGGTCAGATAATTAAGCATGTGAACGGTGCGGGACAAGCGATCGAAATTGATAATGGATTCAAAATCAGCGGCCTGCACGGAGTTATTGGCGAGCAGGTTTTCAATTTCGTTTGCATACAGGTGCTGTATTTTATTGGGAACAACCGTAATCTGTGCCTTATAGCCTACAATCTCGGTCGGCTTTAGCGTCTGTCGTAACGGGGCAAAAAAACTGTTGATCCGAATCGGACCGAAAAGACCGCTGACTTTACCTTCTTCCAGAACAAAGGGCCTAAAACTGGAGTGATGTTCGCGCCCGAGTCTATCATTAAAATATTCCACTAAATGTTGTAACGGCATACACTTTTCTCCACTTTATTCTTATTCAATAACCCGATTGCAGACTTGCAAAATAACGGTTATTTATGATGTGCCAGTTCTCGCTAACGAAAAAAAAGCGGGCTAATAGCCCGCCATAAAAAACGTCCTTGTGAGTCAGGAGGCAAAATTTTAAAGTCCGTTATAAAAAGTCATCGGCAAGTAATTCTTCTTTATCATTCATTTAATGTTTGGCGTTTTAAAAAAACGGTATGGGTTTTCTTATTCTTGGCAGCTATCTTAATGCAGTTTTTATGCTTAATAAAACGATATATTTAGATGTTTATATCTAATATAACGATAAATAATACTGACGATTAGGGACATGGTTTATCGCTAAATCCTCCAATTTAAACTGATTAACTGTTATAGTGAGAGGTTTTTTAAACCTAATAAAACATAAGGTTAGTTTTAATGAATTTGGCATATACGATTTCGGGTTTTGCAGTTGGATTATTGGTGGGTGTGACTGGCGTAGGCGGTGGATCTTTGATGACACCTTTATTGGTGTTTTTATTCGGATTCAATCCAGCGGTTGCAGTGGGTACCGATCTTTTATTCGCAGCAATCACCAAAACTTGCGGGGTGTGGGTGCATCACGGCAAGCATGGTTCAGTTGACTGGAAAATCGTCGGTTGGATGGCGCTGGGGAGTATTCCTTTGGCCGTGATTACCTTATTTGTACTTAAGCATTTTATGGCGATAGGCAAGGAAACAACCGGAGCCATTACCTTTACGCTGGGTATTGCACTCGTGTTAACCGCTTGCGCACTGTTTGTCCGTAGTTTTTTATTAAATAGAGCCGCGAAACTTGAGCGTATTGATGATGAACATAGCAATTCCGAGAATGCGGCACGGTTTAAGCACTTGCAAATACCCGTTACCATCCTCATTGGTGCTGTTTTAGGTGTGCTGGTTACCCTGTCATCAGTTGGCGCGGGTGCACTGGGTACGGTGGCACTGTTATTTCTTTACCCCCGGATGACCACGCTTAAAATCGTGGGCACTGATTTGGCGCATGCCATTCCGTTAACCGCTGTTGCCGGGATCGGTCACTTAAGTTTAGGTAATGTGGATCTGGTTTTATTAGGCAGCTTGCTGATGGGGTCACTGCCGGGTATTTGGATAGGGAGTCATCTGGGTGCAAAAATTCCGGAACGGTTTTTACGTCCGGTTTTAGCGACTATTTTGTTGCTGATCGGGCTCAAGTTTATTTTGCAATAACCGCTTGAACTTGCCCTCCTTTTAAAATCATAACGGTTGAAAAACGGCTGATGAAAAAAATATTGTTTGTGACCAGTGAAGCGCATCCCCTGATTAAAACCGGCGGACTGGCTGATATTTCCGGCAGCTTGCCCAAGGCATTAGCCGGACTGGGTGTCGATGTGCGCCTGATAATGCCCAACTATCAGGCCATCAAAACCACTGAAGAAATTTACTACAAAAGCACGGTGCGGGTAAATAATACCGAGGCACATATTCTTGAGACCCGTCTGCCTGACACTCAAGTGCCGGTATGGCTGGTGGATTGTCCTGAACTCTTTGGTTTTCCGGGTAATCCTTATGTGGATGAACAAGGCAATGCCTGGCCGGATAGCGCCGAACGTTTTGCCCTGTTTTGCCGTGTCGCCGTTGAGATCGCGATGAATCGCGGTTATTTGGACTGGATGCCCGATATAGTCCATTGTAATGACTGGCAAAGCGGGCTGGTGCCTGCGTTGCTATCGCTGGAAGCCAGTCGCCCCGCAACGGTTTTTACCCTGCATAACTTGGCCTACCAAGGCCTGTTTCCAAAAGCTGCCGCAGACTTACTCAATCTGCCCAGGCAACTTTGGAGTCCGGCGGGTATTGAATTTAACGGGATGCTGTCCTTTATAAAAGGTGGCTTGGCCTATGCGGATCGTATCACCACCGTTAGCCCGACCTATGCCGAAGAAATTCAGACTGCTGCTTATGGCTATGGCCTGGAGGGCTTGTTAAGTTACCGAAAAGAGGCGCTGACCGGCATTATTAACGGGATAGACGCCGATCAGTGGAATCCGGAAACGGACACCGCGATTAGAGAGCGCTATACTATTTTAACAGTACCCAAAAAACAGCTCAACAAAACAGCCCTTCAAATCAGACACGCGCTACCGGTAGATGACACCCTGCCTGTATTTGTACTAATCAGCCGTTTAGTGGAGCAAAAAGGCATTGATATGATACTTGAATGCCTTCCCGAAATGCTGACACTGCCTTTGCAATTTATTTTACTCGGCAAGGGTG
>JBAXUR010000152.1:0-6765 GCA_037129595.1 Methylococcaceae bacterium
TCTACCTGTAGCGTAATTAGGGTTCTTTCTTTGGTATGGTTGTGGTGCGCGATGCACACACTACTACTACTGCGTTGTTCAACCATCCATACAATTTTCACAGCAACCCTCTAGTTTGTGCCTGCTGTAACTCATTGTTTCATTGGGCGTAAAAGTTGTGTAGATAGTTATGCCTAAAAAGATTTGTACAATTATTCTAAAAATAGAATATTTGTACAAATCTTGTACTAAACTTGGACAAAGATAAGCGTTTACCTGTTGGGTACGATAGCCGTGAAATCTTTTCTGGCTGGGAATGTGCTTGAAATAAAATCACCCCTGTTGTATCGGTAAGTCAGCATGTGGGGGTGGTTTTATCGGCTCAAGCAGTTATTCAACTGTGTTTGGCAAGTTTGCGGGCTCAAAATGAAATATGTTAAAAACAATTTTTTAATTTCTTAACTCTACTTTTTATATCATTATTATCAACTATAATTACTATGAAAGGGTGATTAATAGTCGGAATGTTAATTTTAAAGTTAAAAAGTGTTATCAATACCGGATAAAGAAAGAAGTAATCTATGGCTTATACAAAACGTAACCTTATTCTTTTTCAGCCACCAAAATTTGGAAATCAAATTGCCGGTCAATTATTGGCGCATGATTGGGTGGTGTATATTGCCAATGATCTTGAGCAGGTATCTGATTTATTGGATAAACATATATTCAAGGTAGGGTTATGTTTGATTGATGAGAGTTGTAATGATCATATTGCGTGTTTGGTAGGCAAGAAGTGTTTAAGCAGCCAGTACACAAATGAGCGGCAATTGACTGAGCTAAAACGCTTATTCAATTCGCAAGTAAACATTAACTGGATAATGGGCTTGCCAGACGAGTGTACGCCAGAAACAGCACCCAACTCTGTTGAAAGCAAATTAGTAGATGAATTTTGCTACAACTATACAACTTTTCCAGTGGACATCGGCCACCTGTTGATTACTTTGAGCCATGCTTATGGGGTTAATGAAATCCATAAACCTTTTGAAAAGCAAATAAATGATTACCCCGCCAGCTTTGGAATTATTGGCAACAGTCCCTTAATGATTAATTTATTCAGTCTGCTTCAAAAAGTGGCTAAAGAAGACTGTTCGGTTCTTATCCAAGGAGAAACCGGAACCGGCAAGGAATTGGTCGCTAATGCCATTCATCATCATTCATGCCGTTCGGCACAACCACTGGTTGCTATCAACTGTGGTGCGTTTCCAAAAGATTTGATTCAGGCAGAGTTATTTGGTTATGAAAAAGGGGCTTTTACCGGAGCGCAGCAACGAAAAATTGGCCGTATTGAATCGGCTCAGGGGGGAACCCTGTTTTTGGATGAAATTGGTGATTTACCCCTTGAGCAGCAAATAAATCTGTTACGCTTTCTTGAGGAGAGAGCTATTACGCGTGTTGGCGGGTCAGAAAAAGTTGCTATTGATGTGCGTGTCATTACCGCTACGCATGTGGACTTAAAAGAAGCCGTTCAGAATGGAACTTTCAGGGAGGATCTTTATTATCGTCTCGGCGTGCTGCAAATAAAAACGCCGCCGTTACGGGACAGGGGATCCGACATAGAACTGCTAGCCTATTATTATTTCAATAAATTCTCTGTAAACGGAATCTATAAGGCCAAAGGATTCCATGCGGATTCTCTTTTCCTGTTAAAAAATTACGGATGGCCAGGCAATATCCGGCAATTAATGAACAATATTAGGCATGCCATCGTGGTATCCGAAAATAGTTTGCTGACCCCGTCCGACTTGGGGCTTGAGCGACGTTATAAAGAACGTATGATGCAAACTCTTGAAGAAGCGCGTGCCGTTGCCGATCGTGAGTTAATTCTCACCAGTTTGCGACATACCAGCAACAATATAAGTCGTGCTGCAGAAGTACTGGGTATTTCCCGTGTTAGTCTGTACCGGTTGATGAACAAGTATGACATATCTAATATGGTGACCTAAATGCCGGTTTTTTTAGTTTATACAGGATTTTTTGGTTAACCAAATAATGCTTGTGATTGGGTAATTATTCAGTCCTCTTTAAAAAAGAGAGGTTAGGGGCGATTTTATTAGATAAATCTCCCTCTGCTCCTTCGCTTCGCTCTCCCCATTTTTAAAATGGATGGAGGTGAATAACTACTTGATTAGTAGTTACTAACATTTTCAACGATGCCGAGCTTGTAATCAAGCCGAAAGGGTTGAAGGCTTTAATAACTTTCAAAACGTGAGTGACGGGGTTGCAAACAAATCCCCTCACTCATCAGTATTACCCAACTGTTTCTTTTCAGGCTTAAGATTACCCCCGCCCGATTATTGCCTACCCACTTAAAATTTCTCGTAAACAATACCGGCAGTAAACCCGAGTATCAATTTTGTAACAGTTCAAAATAATCGTAAATTACATTTTTTTGCCCCGGTAATTGTCGGATTTAAGCGAATATAAAGGTCTTGCGATTATCAAATAAACAGCCATTTGGTTAATGCAAAGCCGCTTATTAAAGGGCTGTATTGCAAACGCTTCCAACAAATGATGGCTCTTCAATGGCAAATCGATTTTGCCGTGATCCCCTTGATCTTGGATAACTTCTTCAATCACTGCTGTATCAAAAATATTACAGTTATTGGGTAGATTATTCGCTAATTTCCACTTTATGTATTAAAAATATCACAGCAACTCTCCTTGATAAAGTGTTCGGTTTTTAGGAGAAATTACGTTTTTTTAATTAAAAATCAATTGGTTATATTTTAATGGGTATCATTGCTTTAATAACACTGGTTCTATCGGTAGTGCTTATAAATATTTTTTGTTGTGTTGAACTTTATGATATCAATTTGGAATTAATTATCAGCTATTAAATTCTCTGAATAGAACCCAAGGGATTGAGGTTCTATCTGGCGGAAATGATGGGCTGACGTGAGGAAGCATAACTTAAGTATATTTTAATGACTTAATTAAAGTCACTTCCCTAATTTAAATCCCCGATTAACGAAGGTGTCAAAATGAAAATAAAACAAACAAACGTTGTTGATGTACCCCATACAACGAGCTTAGGTAAAAATTTCTTGCGTAGATCCATTCAAGTTGTGCTGGCCGGTTCTCTACTGGCTAGCGGCATGGCTTCAGCGGTACTGCTGGATCATGGTCCGGGGGATGCGAACTTATTATGGCCACAATGGTATCGAGATACCACTGGTCTGGCCATCGGCCTTTGTAAATCAACGGCAGTGTCACCGAATGCTGCCGGTGGCGTTGGTGGGATGTGTTTTCCTGTTGCACCAGATCCAGCGGGATTTGCGGGGAATATTGGGCCGGAAATGTTTTATAACATGGCTGAGTTTAAATCCACTACCTTTCCTACGGGTACGGATTTTAAATACCGGATCCTGATAGGTCTTGAGGCCTCCTACTTGCCTGCCGGTGTGCCAATCCATGGTACAGAAACTGTTTTTGCCAGGGTTAGAATATCGTTAAATTTCAATGATCCCAATAAAAGTGGTACCTATACTGTTACCCATCCTTTCGGTACCCAGGTATTTCCTGATCTTCAGGCGACCGACACTACCAATATTGTCGGCGCTCAGACTGCTCTTTTCTTTACCGCAGATGTTCCTTTAGCTGCAATCAACAATTTTGACCTGGCACTTGGCGGTGCTTTGGGGCCTTTTCTCCAATGGGACACTGATCAAGCCTTGTTGACAGTCGGGGCAGAAAGTTTCGTCGGTGATCCGAACGTACCCCACACCTTCTCGGGCAGTCCGTTCGGTACTAATTTCCTGAGGATTGATGGCCCGGCAGGTTCCCAAATCGGTTTTGATGCTAATGGCGTGCCCCAAGATTTTATTCAGGTTGATCTGGCCAATATTATCGGGCAAAAGTGGACTGCGCCGATTGCAACAGCCACGAAAATTGATTCTGCGTATATGACTCGTAAATCGGGTGGTGTTAATGCCATTGATGTCTGGGCAACATCTACGGCCGGTCAACGTATGATTATGACTGGCACAGGTATGCCCAGCCTGCAAATGTTTACCAGTGTGTTGACGCCAGGCAAATATCATGGTCATGTCGAGTATCCCGCAACGCAAGCAATTCCCGCGCAGATTAAAGTCACCAACCTCTCTAGTATCCCGGTTATAAGTGCAACGTCAGCGTTAGAAGATGGGGTTGAAATCACTCAGGCGTCTTTTGATACCAATACTCGATTGATCACCGTTGTGGCGCAATCCTCTGATGAGGTTGGCTTGCCCAGGTTAACGGTACAAGGCATTCCCGGCATCCCCACTGCGGCGGGTGTGGCACCTGCTGTAACCGGAGCGTTGAGTCAGGGGGCCTGCCCAACGGGTGTCGTAAATCCAAGTATTTGCTTCACCTACCCTTTGCCGGCTAATGTCGAGCCACCAGAAAGCATCTCGGTCGTATCGAGTGATTTGGGGATTCATGCGGATCATTTGCTGAGTATCGTGGGCAATTCTCAAGCGCCAACGCTTCGCCCAACTGCGACTGTCTTCACATTTTCTGTGAGTTCGGGCGGTTCGACGCCGCTAACGAGTGCTAACGGTACTTTGCCGGTGGATGCTCAGATTATTCAGCAACCTGCAAACGGCAGCATTACTCTGGTTAACGGTGTGTGGAGTTTTACGGCAAATGTGGGTGCTGTCGCAGGTGGGGACAACTTCCAGTATGTCAGACAAGCAGCCAATGGTGCACCGGTTTCAAATGTTGCTGTTGCCAACCTGACGTTGGCATTTAATGCAGCGGCACCTACAGCGGTTGCCGATCAGTATGCTGCACAAACGGGTACTACAAAAAGTCTATTCATTTTGCAAAACGATAAGCCAGCGTCTGCCAATGCATTAGATAACATTAGAGCAGGCAGTGTGACAATCGTTAGTAGACCGTCAGGTACCGCTACGACGAATCCGAGTGGGGCTGTTACCTACTCAAATAGAGCATCAGGTACGGACTCCTTCACCTACACGGTTACCAACAGCTCTACCCCCGCGATAAGATCAAATACAGCCTTGGTGCAAGTTACTAATTTTGCTGGTGCTGAAGCAGTCACTGTGACCAAGCCGACTTACACCATCGCGTCCGGCAAGTGGGTTATCGTAGGCGGTACCTCTTGGTTCGGAGCTAATCTGACTACTTCGACCGCCACCTGCTGGACTGGCATTGGTGCCACTCCGACCGCCGCTACATTGATTGGTAGTGCATTGATTGATGCCACCGGCAAGTATGCGGTTGTCCAAGTGGCTAATGCACCGGTAGGGGTTAATAACGGGAATATTACCTGCCAGACATCCAACGGAGGCAAGGGCGTAGGATTAACAACGGCTAAATAAATTATCGCAAAACTTTTTTTAAGGGAGCGTCCTCTTTGGTATTGGCAAGATGCCGGAGGGGATGATTTAAAGACTGGAAACTCAAAACTTCAGTTTCTATTAAATCATTCTTTAATAAGTAGATAACCGGCAGTTGATAACACTGTATGAGTAACAACACAATCTACACGCTTAATCCGGCAAAGTAGCCTGACAACCATTACAAACAGGATATTTATAATGAATACAACAAAAAAATTAGGACTCTTACTGTTGGCGTTGAGTTTTTCAAACGCGGCTCTTGCCGTTAAAATTGATAAGCCAATTACAACTCCAATTCCAATTCCAACTCCAACGCCACCACCAGTAATTCCCGGTTTGGCACCTGCTCTCATGCCATTTCAACCTGCGGGAGGAACCACTTTTGCGACGTTCTTGATCAATGCCAAGAAGGCAGGATCAACAACGATTAAAGAGTTGGCAAAGCTAACGGGTCAATTAAAACCTTTTGGATTGTCTCCCTGCCTGGTGGCCGCTGATCTCAATGCGACCCCTATCACTTGTGGTAATGGCTTGGTAAAGTTCGGCACGAATGAGCTTTACACTTACGGTCGGCCGTTTAATTTACAAAAAGTGCGGGTCAAACTAAACAAGGGTGTCAGCCAGCCATTTGCTGCAAATTTCCGGTCATCGGTCGGATTAATCCCGGGCGATAACGTCGGAAGAACGGTTCATGTGCACTTTAACGAACCGGTCGCGCAATTTGCGATGAATCTTGATTCCGGACAATTGAGTGCTCCGTCCATTGACTCCGTTAAGTTTGTTGTGGGGCTTGCCCCTGATCAGGTTGAGCTTACCCAGTTTTTGCAACCCGGAACGCAATGGACCGGTGTGCAACTTCCAAGCGGCTTTACCGATCTTGCCATTATTCCACAAGGTGATCCGGGTAACCTTAACCCAACCACAAATGCCTTGGGCTTTGCCACTGATCAGTTTTCGGTAGTAACTGCCGCGCAATTTAATCCCTAACGCTACCAGGTAGTTGCCAATTCCGTGGAAGGATTGGCAATTGCCGTTATCAGTCCAAACCTGAAGTATCGCGAAGCTTTGGGAAGAATGTAAGTTATTTTTTAAAAAGAGGAATTTGCCGTGAAAAATATAAGAAATATCATAAAGATAGAAGCTGTTGAAAAACAGCGGCCGGTTATAGTCGTCAATGGTCAAGAATATGATCACGGCCAATCCGAGTCAAACAACAAAAGCGCGTTTGCCCTGACAATTAATAAACCTGCTTCAAGTTTGGCTGTGGCAATCGCCACATTGTCCGGACTTTTAGTTGTGATTCCGGCAGAGGCAGCGTTTAACATCCCGACTGCAACCGTAGACAAGGTTACCGGTCTATTCACCCCGGAGCCTAGTCCGC
>JBAXUR010000153.1:0-6675 GCA_037129595.1 Methylococcaceae bacterium
TTGTCAGTGTTCTGATATTAATCGCTTTTTTACTGATCTTGCCACCGCTATGGCGTAAACAAACAGTTCAAGAGGCTGATCTTGATCAACGCAACATTACCATTGCGCAGCATCGTTTGGCTGAACTTAAAGAAAACAGAGTGTCAGGTGGCTTAAGCCAAGAGCAATATGAGGAACAGTTAGCGGATCTTGAGCAGGCTTTAAGTGATGACCTGGAAATAAATAGCCATGTAACCGCTGCACAAGGTCAGGGCAGGTGGGTGATTTATGTCTTGGCTTTGGGTATCCCTTTGTTGGCAGGGTCACTTTATTTTACGTTGGGTAATTATCAAGCCATCAGTCACAGCGCTGAAATGTCTGTCGATCCGGAGGCGCTCAAGCTTACAGAAATCAACAAAATGGTTGGCGGTTTGGCCGAAAAGATGAAAGCCAATCCTGGTGATGCCAAAGGTTGGTTAATGTTGGGTCGTTCTTATAAAGCCTTGGATCAATTTCCTAAAGCGGTTGATGCGTTTGCCAATGCCTATCGTTTGTTGGGTGATCAAGCTGAAGTTATGTTGCTTTATGCCGATGCCATTGCTTATGCCAATGATAAAAATCTGGCAGGAAAACCCACAGAATTGGTCTTTAAAGTCTTGGCGCTGGAACCGGACAATATGAACGCCTTATGGTTGGGTGGCATGGCAAAAGCCCAACAAGGGGATTCTGCTACGGCGATCAAATTATGGAAAAAACTGGAAACGTTACTGCCACCCAACTCTGAGCCCTTGCAAGAAATACAAGACTTACTGGCTAAAATTGAAAGTGAATCCCCTCAAGCCGCAACTCAATCAGAAGCCACCCAACCCACTCAAGTGGCGGGCGTTGCTGTTGAGGTACAGGTCAGTTTGGCACCGGAGTTACTAAAAGCGACCAGTCCCGGCGATACGCTTTTTGTTTATGCACAAGCGCTATCCGGCCCTAAAATGCCCTTGGCCATCGTGCGTAAACAGGTTTCAGATTTGCCGTTATCAGTCAGTTTAAACGACACCATGGCAATGATGCCTACTATGAAATTATCCAATTTTTCTCAGGTTAAATTACTGGCGCGTATTTCAAAGTCGGGCAATGCCATGTCACAACCGGGTGATTTAATAGGCAGTATTGACCAGGTGACTTTGGCGGATAAAAAGAATCATGCAATAGTCATTAACGGATCAGTTAAATGATGGATCAATCGCTCAAGTTCGATCTTGCGCTGATCAATCGTTATGACAAGGCGGGGCCGCGTTATACCTCATACCCAACGGCATTGGAATTGCATGACGGCTTTACTGATGAACACTATCGCCAACACATAGCTAAATCCAATGCGGCCGGTGGCTCGTTATCGCTGTATTTTCATATCCCTTTTTGCGATACCGTGTGTTTTTATTGTGCCTGCAATAAAATCGTCACTAAAAACCGCAAGCATGCAGAACCTTATCTGGTTAATTTGTATAAAGAAATTGCCCTGCAAGGTGAGTTGTTTGATTCCAATCGGGTGGTTAATCAGTTGCATTGGGGCGGTGGCACGCCGACTTTTTTAACCTTTGAGCAAATGCAGCAATTAATGGCGGTAACCCGTCAGCATTTTTTGTTAAAAGATGACGACAGCGGTGAATATTCCATAGAAGTTGATCCCAGAGAAACGCATTCGCAAACCATTAAACAATTGCGTGAACTGGGCTTTAACCGCATCAGTCTGGGTTTGCAGGATTTTGATCCGGCCGTACAAAAAGCTGTCAATCGTATTCAAAGTGAAGAGCAAACCTTTAGTGTTCTGGAAGCCGCACGCGCCGAAGGCTTTCGCTCAACCAATATTGATTTAATCTATGGCTTGCCATTGCAAACGGTCACCACCTTTGCCAAAACTCTGGACACCATACTGGCGGCCGCACCGGATCGCTTCTCCATATTCAATTATGCGCACATGCCGAATCGGTTTAAAACCCAGCGGCAGATTAACGATGCCGACATGCCCAGTGCAGAAGTTAAGTTGGATATTTTACAAATGGTCGGGCAAAAACTGACAGAAGCCAGTTATGTTTATATCGGTATGGATCACTTTGCCAAACCGGATGATGAGTTGGCTATTGCCCAACGGGAAGGCAAGCTGTACCGAAATTTTCAGGGCTATTCAACCCATTCGGATTGTGACTTGATAGGTTTTGGCATCACTTCTATCGGTCGGGTAGGGGATGCGTACAGCCAGAATGTTAAAGAATTGGACGAGTACGACCGCCTGATCAGCCAAAACAAATTACCGGTTTTTAAAGGGGTTGAACTGGATGATGACGACAAGTTACGCCGCGCCGTAATTACTCAAACCATCTGCCATTTTGGCTTAACCTTTGCGACTATCGAGCAGGAATTTTCCATCAACTTTAGCGAGTATTTTGCAAAAGAACTTCAGGCATTGGAGCCCATGCAAGCCGATGGTTTGTTAACCGTATCCGCAACCGGTATTCAAGTCTTACCGGCAGGCCGTTTATTGATACGCAATATCTGCATGGTTTTTGACAAGTACCTGGCGCAAAAACAACAGCATCAATTTTCAAAAGTTATTTAAAAACCCTTATGAATGATAATCGCATCATAGAACTTGAAATCAAGACTGCTTACCAAGAAGACTTGCTGCAGGAACTCAATAAAATAGTCGGCCAGCAACAGCAACAAATAGGTCGCTTGGAAGCAACGTGTCGGTTGCTTAACGAGCGTATAAAAAGTGTATCTGTCGAGGGTAGTGGCGGAGGTGAAAATGTTGATGAAGTACCGCCGCATTATTAAAATCAGTGTAATTATTCAGTCCCCCTCTTTGAAAAAGAGGGGTTAGGGGAGATTTTTAAAATAAATCCCTTTCTGCTTTTTTTTAGTGGCCTAGTTGATATCTGGACTTTATGCGTTTAGCTGATTATGATGCTTGTCGAGTCGTTTGTTTAGGCGGCGTTTATTTTAATAATTTGTCAATTTCTTAAAGGGGATTACCATGCTGGAAAATCAACAAAAAGCGCCGCTGTTTAGTTCACCCAATCAACTTAATCAATTGGTTAACTTGTCTGATTACGCCGATAAAAAGAATGTCGTTTTATATTTTTACCCTAAAGACGACACGCCGGGTTGCACCATAGAAGCGAATGATTTTACCAAACTTGCTGAAGAGTTTGGCAAATACGATACCGTTGTTATCGGTGTCAGCAAAGACTCTTGTGAAAGTCATATCGATTTTATAAACAAATTTGGCTTAAAAATCGATTTACTGGCAGATACCAGTGGCGAGCTTTGCGAAAGCTATGGCGTATGGCGGGAACGTGAAAAAAATGGTGTTAAAAGTATGGCTATTTTACGCTCTACCTTTATCATTGATAAAAAAGGCACGCTGGTTGACGTGGCTTATGGCGTAACACCGGATGGTCATGCGCAGGAAGTTCTGGAAAAAGTTAAAAGCCTTTAAAGATAACGACTCGGCTGTTAAAAAATAGAACACGGATTTGACTGATAGACACGGGTAAGGGACTTTTCTTAATCTCATGAAAATATTACCATGATGCCGGTCGGGGTTTGCAACCCCGACCGAAACGTTTGAAGACTTCAATAGCTTTCAAAATATAAAGTTTTTTTCCTTGTGTCTTCGAGGTATTTTCTTATGGCTTGTATAATATTAAGTAACTCAATATCTTCAGGAATACCAACATGATACCCGAGCAAAAATTAGATTTAACGGGCAAGTCAGCGCTGGTTAGCGGCGCTGGAGTGGGCATTGGACGAGCCGTGGCATTGGCCTTGGGGCAGGCTGGCGCGTTTATTGGTATACACTACCATTCCAGTAAAGATGGCGCTGAAAAATTGCTGGATGAATTATCGGCTTTACAGATTAATGCCATGTTATTACCCGCCGACTTGACTAAAGAAGATGAAGCCAATGCCATTGTTGATAAGCTGGTGGCAAAAACAGGTAGCCTGGATATTTTGGTCAATAACAGTGGCGGCTTGGTTAAGCGTGCCAAAATTGAAGAATGTACGCTGGAAAACTGGAATAAATCGCTGGATCTTAACCTCACCAGTGCTTTCTTGTTAACCAAGCATGCAATTCCGCATCTGCGGGCAACCGGCAGTGGTCGTATCGTTAATGTTCTTTCACTTTCGGTACAAACGGGCGGCGCTAACGGTGGCGGATCTTATGCTGCGGCAAAAGGTGGTCTTATGGTCTTTACCCATACCTTGGCTAAAGAACTCGCTCCTCAAGTACGCACCAATTCGGTTATGCCTGGAACAGTAGAAACCCAGCATCATGAAATTCATTCTACCGAAGAGATGATGGAAAATTACCGTAAACAAACCCCGCTGGGACGAAACACCTTTGCTGAAGAAGTCGCCAGTAGCGTACTTTTTCTCGCCAGTGATATGTCGTCGCATATTAACGGTGCCTTGATTGATATAAGTGGTGGCCGGTTTTTACGTTAACTTTATAGATTGGGCTACCAATTTAAAGCGGGACAGATAAATAAAACCGGCCTATTGATTCCGGGATCGCTGAGCCCCAGCTCGGCGTAGTCATCAATCGGTTTGACTATCCCGTGCCGAGCTGGGGCTCGGCGTTCCCGGAAAGTTATCTGTACCGGCTTAAGTTGGTAGCCGATATTCCATAAGACTAAGAAACCTCCCTGATTCGTGTCATCGACGTTTTATTGGCTAACGGCTGGGTAGTTACCGATTTAAAAGGAAAAAGCCCATGTTTGTTGGTTATCTTCGGTTATTGCGCCGTACCTGTTCGGCGTGGATGGCGGTACTATTTTTGTTGGTGATGTTCGCACCCAGCCTGTCATTTCATAGTTCAACCAGTACAGTCCGTGTAAGTTGGAGTGAGGCCTTGGCTGATTCAAAGTCCAAGCCTGTCGATGAAACTTTGATGACGCTGCCGTTGGCGATTGAACGCGCTTTGGCTGGCAATCCCGGTTTGGGAGAGATTAAGGCGCGTGCTGAAGCGATGGCGGCAATCCCTTCACAAGCAGGTTCCTTGCCAGACCCAACAGTCAACTTTGGGTTATTAAACCTGCCAACGCGCAGTTTTAATCTCCGCGATGAAGACATGACCATGGTGGAAATGGGTGTTAGCCAGATGATTCCTTTTCCCGGCAAGCTGGCTTTGCGGGAAAAAATCGCCGAGCAGGAAGCGCTGGCTGCTACTGATTCGGTTGATGAAGCACGTTTGCGACTGGTGCGAGAAGTAAAACAGGGGTGGTGGCGGCTATTTTATTATGATCGGGCTTTGAATTTACTGGACGAAGCCGAAAATTTCTTCCAACAGCTGATTGATATCGCTCAGGAAAAATACAAAGTGGGCACCGGCGCTCAGCAAGACGTTTTATTGGCTCAACTTGAATTGTCCAAGCTTAAGAGTGAAAAACTGGAGTTGGTCAGTTTACGTCACACTCAAAATACCCTAATCAATGCCTTGCTGGATATCGCGGTGGAAACACCCGCAAAAATTCCGGTAGAAGCTGCGTTCAAATTACCGACTCTTGTTGAAGCGGTATTGCAGGATAAGGCGTTGAAAGTCCGTCCTTTATTCGCCCAACACCAGAAGATGCTGGGTGCTGCAAAAGACAGGGTGGATCTGGCAAAGCAGGATTTCTACCCGGACTTTACGGTGGGCGGCGGTTATGCGATACGGCAGAATACCCCGACAGGGCAGACGCGTAGCGATTTTGCCAATGTCCAATTAAGCATGAACGTGCCCATTTATGCCAACACCAAGCAAGCTAAAGCCGTTGATCAGCGCAAGAGTGAACTTTTACAAGAGCAGTATTCCTTGCAGGACGAGCATCATAAAATTCAGGCCGGAATAGCGGCCAAAGCCACGGAATATCAACAGACTAAAGAAAAGTTGTTGCTGCTCGAACATGAAATCATCCCGCAGGCTCAGCAAGCGGTTAATTCGCTACTGGCAGGCTATCAAGTGAGTCAGACCGATTTTACCGATTTGTTACGCACACAAATTAACTTTTTTCAGTATCAAACGCAATATTGGCAAGCCTTGACCAACACGCAGCAAATTTTAGCCGAACTGTCTGCTGAAGTGGGCGAGGAGTTAAGCCATGATTAGAATTATCCCGTTATTGTTGATTTTAATACTGGGCTTAAGTCTGGGATTCTGGATGGGACGCCATCAAGAGAACCCGCCAAACCTCAACGGCACCGCAGTCAGCGAAAGAAAACCCCTGTATTACCGGCATCCAATGAATCCTCAAGTCACCTCAACGACACCCACCAAAGACGAGATGGGTATGGACTATGTGGCGATTTACGCAGAAGAACCGACTGCAATGACGCCTCCAAAATACGGTAAAATTTTGTATTATCGGCATCCCATGGGCGCTGCGGATACGTCACTTGTACCAAAAAAAGATGAAATGGGCATGGACTATTTGCCGGTTTATGAAGGCGAACGTGTTACGCTTGGGCAGGTTCAGATCAGTCCTGAAAAAGTTCAGAAATTGGGCGTAAAAACAGCAACCGTGACAGAACGCACACTGACTCACAGCATTCGCGCACTGGGCAGTATTCAAGTTGACGAACGGCGCGTCCACGCCGTGACCCCTAAATTTGCAGGCTGGATTCAGCGTTTGTATGTCAATGCCACCGGGCAAACCGTCA
>JBAXUR010000154.1:0-6675 GCA_037129595.1 Methylococcaceae bacterium
GATGCAAGATGACCCTCATGTTTCTATAACTCCGGATACAAACTACCATTTTGTAGCCGAGGCTCCCAAAAATTTAACCAGTAGACCGCTGGTAATCGGTACAGGGCCTTGCGGGTTATTTGCCGGCTTGATTCTGGCGCAGATGGGATTTAAACCGATTATTTTGGAACGAGGAAAAGAAGTCCGCGAACGCACCAAAGATACCTTTGGACTTTGGCGTAAAGGCATTTTTAATCCGGAGTCCAATGTCCAGTTTGGTGAGGGAGGTGCCGGCACTTTTTCTGATGGTAAACTCTATACCCAGATTAAAGACCCGAATCAATATGGTCGAAAAGTACTGACTGAATTTGTAAAAGCGGGTGCGCCAGACGAAATTCTGCGAGCCAGTAAACCCCACATTGGCACCTTTAAATTGGTGACGATGGTGGAGCAAATGCGTGCTACGATTGAATCATTAGGTGGAGAAATCCGCTTTCAAAGTCGGGTTGATAACCTGGAAATTGAAAACGGTCAAGTACGCGGTGTAACACTGGCCAGTGGTGAAACCATCTTAAGTAATCATGTCGTGCTGGCTGTGGGGCATAGTGCGCGTGACACCTTTAAAATGCTTTATGAACAAGGCGTCTATATTGAAGCCAAACCGTTTTCGATTGGTTTCAGGATTGAGCACCCACAGTCACTGATTGATAGTTGTCGTTATGGCGCACAAGCCGGAAATCCTTTGTTGGGGGCAGCGGATTACAAGCTGGTGCATCACTGTAAAAATGGCCGTTCGGTTTACAGTTTTTGTATGTGTCCTGGCGGTACGGTGGTTGCCGCCACCTCTGAGGCCGGACATGTAGTTACCAATGGCATGAGTCAATATTCACGCAACGAGCGCAATGCCAACAGCGGCATTGTGGTGGGCATTACGCCTGACGATTATCCTGGCGGCCCGTTGGCGGGTATTGATTTTCAGCGTCAGTTGGAAGCGCATGCGTTTAAATTGGGTGGCGAAACGTATCAGGCACCGGGGCAATTAGTGGGGGATTTCATCGCCAACAAACCCTCTGTCACCTGGGGTTCAGTGCAACCTTCTTACACCCCCGGTGTACATTTAGGTGATTTAAGCACCGCCTTGCCAGCTTACGCCATCGAAGCGATACGCGAAGCATTGCCGGCTTTTGACAAAAAAATCAAAGGCTTTGCCATGGCTGATGCCGTGTTGACCGGTGTTGAAACGCGCACCTCATCACCGATTAGAATCAAGCGCAACGAACATTTCCAAAGTATCAACACCCAAGGACTTTATCCAGCCGGGGAGGGCGCCGGTTATGCGGGTGGCATTCTGTCAGCCGCCGTCGATGGTATCAAGGTCGCAGAAGCCTTGGCTTTGGATATGATCAGTCGGTTGGCTTAGGCGCTAGCAGTAACTCATGTTCCAACTTGAGAATTGGGTAAGTATCAAGGTTAATACCCATACACTGCAAACCAGTTAATCTCAAAAGAAAGCAAGGAAATTACTTGATGTGGCGATCAGTTTTTTGTGTGATTGTCTTGAGTGGATGCACGTTGTTGCAACCATACCATCATGTCGAGCAACTTGCGCAAAGCTCAGGTTTGCAAAAATCGAACTTCAGCGCTGGCGGTTTTGTGTTAACCGCCTATTCGCGGATAGGCGACCCGGATCAGCCTGTTAATATCTATATTGAAGGCGACGGTCTGGCGTGGCTTTCACGTAATCAACTTTCAAACGATCCTACACCGCGAGTCGCCACCGGTTTGGCGCTTGCCACGCTTGATCCCGCGATAAACGTGGTATATCTTGCCAGACCCTGTCAGTTTACTAATTTTGACCTAACGCCTTGCGATAGCGCGTACTGGTCAAACAAACGTTTTTCGTCTGAAGTTATAGAGGCAATCAACCAAGAGGTCAGTTCGTTTATACAACAAACCCATGCCCGAAAAATAAATTTAATCGGTTATTCAGGTGGCGCGGCAGTAGCTGCCATATTGGCTGCGCGACGACATGACGTGATCAGTCTAAGGACGGTAGCCGGTAATTTGGATCACAATTTCGTGAATCACTATCATCAAGTAGACTCCATGACGGAATCACTCAATCCTGTTGATATTTCAGAAAAATTAACGGCCTTGCCTCAACTGCACTTTGTTGGCATCAGCGATGAGGTGATACCCAAACAGGTGGCTTTGCGTTTTATTGCCAAGCAACAGTCGCAATCAAGCCCGACTCCTTGTGCCGGGATAATAAGGGTTGCAGCGGGGCATCAGGATAATTGGGTCCAGCAATGGCCACAACTATTACGCCAACCTTTTCCCTGCCAAGGAGCATTGCGTTAGTGTAACCCGATCTTGGCTTTCTACTGAGGTAACCGCTCAGAATATAACCGTAAGGGGTGGCATATCTGTCTGCCCTAAATTAAATGAACCTGTTGGCTTGGTTAAACACATAGGTTAGCCCTTACGGATCGGAAAACTTCAGGCTCTATCAATATCACGATTCTGTTTAGGGTCGCTTAGCGTCTGTTGTAAAAAAGAATCACTTTTGTCGTTTGAATTGATATTTGCAGATGTTTATGCTATAAAGTAATTTTTTTAATGGCATCCAGCCTGTTCTCACTAAATCCTTCTGCTGTTACCCTTAATCGAAGTATAAAGTCGCAAAAATTATAGTCTGTGCGTTTTGTGCAAAGCAATTATTTCCTGGGACGCTGTTTTTATTTGAAACAAACTCAGAGGCATTAACAATGCTTAACAAATCCAATCAAGCACTGGCTTGCATCACGTTCCTTACACTGCTGTTCTCATTGGCAGATGCCAGGTTGGCTTTAGCCGAACCGAAGGGTGATGAGTCCATCTTCAAATATAAAAAAGAACTCGCCATCACCGAGTAGCAGGAAGCCGAACTCCGCAGCCTCATCTCAAAGATTCAGGACACCCTTAAGGAAAAAACCGAAGAACTCAACAAGCACCGGGCCGAACTCAATAAAATGCTGAAAACCAAGACTGACCTGTCCAAGATAAAAGCAAATCTTAGCACCATCGCCAGAATCCAGGTTAACGCAACCTACGAAGATATAGCCAGTATCAGCGACATAGAAAGCGAACTTACCTCCACTCAAATGACCAACTGATGAGGCATGCAGGAAAAATTCCGGAAGAGCCCGTAGAAAACCCAGGTGGTTTCATCTTAACAAAAAGGGGGTAAATCCAATTAAGAAATTAATTTTAGTCAACTTTATTATTACGCGGGTCTCGTCGCTTTCGATGCCTGCGGTTTGGGGTGTCCAATGAACCTTAAAATTCGCCTTTTACTGCTGGTCATTCTTGCCTGGATTTTTTTTCTGCCTATTGTTGTTGTAGCGGATACACAGAATTATGAGCAGTCGATCTTCAATGCCAAGGCCCACGCGGATAACCCGACGACATGGCTCGCGACTGATCTGCTCAATGTGTCCGAAGCCGGCTCCGTGGGGGCGAATACCAACGGTTTGCAATATTATGGTGCTGCGGCTAATAATCAATTGATTGTTCGGACCGCCAGCTCAAGCGGAGCTTATAACGGCGGGTTTGGCAGCCCTGTCGTTATTGCAGGAAGCAACTATACTATCTACGGAAACAATACCACGTTAAGTACGTGGGTCACTACCGGTAACGGGATGACTAATTTTATTGTCGGCCAAGGCTTGACCGGAAGCACAGTCACCAAGGGAATTGAGCGTGGTTTGGGTATGGATACTAAAGGCACCCACGATGCCATTTTCGAAATGGCGGTGACCGTTGGGGATACCGGTAACAATCCTTATCTTTTGCGCCCGGTGCGCAATCCCAATTCCGCTACTTTCAGCACGGATCCATCAATGTATGGCACTAGTGCTTCTTTTCCCGCTAACGCGACTGACGCAGGAATTGGCACTACCGATGCGGCAACTAAGGTCTTTAACAACTATAAGGCCGCTTATACGGCTTGGGCAGCCCAAGCGTACACTGACGATACGCTTACGAAAAGGTTTCCCTGGACGCAGTTGGGTTACACTTACTACTGGGGGCAAACGGCTAATCCCCCCACGCTGTTGAGCCAAGTGCAGGGCATGTCCGAGTTTACGCTGTTGGGCGGCACAGGAAGTAGCGACCCCAGCAAAGCCCCATCCGGCACCAACGAATCGGGGCAAGTAAAAGTCGTCGGCATTTACGCAACGCAGTCTTATATTTACACAAAAAACAAAGAGGGCGTCCTTAGCAGTGACGCAGACGCCCAATACGGCAACGGCTTTGCCAGCTTTAAAGTCACCGGTTCGGCCAATACCCTCTGGGCAGGGGCCAATTTTCAAACCGGCGCCAAACTCGACGCCAGCACTCCCAATACCATTACGGTCGAATCCGGCGGAAGCATCAGTGGCGGGCAGGGCATCCTGGTCGGATCGCAGAACTATACCGTCAACAACGCCGGTACGATCACCGCCAATGCGGATACCAAAAAATTCAACATCGCAGGCACGGAAAATATCGCCCTGCTCTTTAAGGGTGATACGGCCACTTATGTCGGTGCCGCCAAAAATATTCTCAACAACTCCGGCAGCATTACCGGCCCAGGCACCAACGGCACCGCCGTCAAAGTATTGGCCGGCAACACAGACATCACCAACACGGGCACGATAACCGGCAGCGGTAGCGGTTATGCAGTTCAAACGGGCGCAGGAAACGACACGGTGACTGTTAATGGCGGTTCTATCACCGGCAACATTGATCTTGGGGCGGGTACGGATGCTTTTGCCGTTAACGCAGGAACCGTGGATGGCAAGGTCACAACGATTGGCTCGGTTATCGTTAATGGCGGTACACTGCGGGTAGGCGATGGCAGCACTTTTGGGACTGGAGAAATCAAGAACAACGCCACACTGGACATCGGTTCGACCACTCTGGCTATTGGCGGAACTTATACCCAAAGCGCAGCCTCAACACTCATGGTTGCGGTAAACGGAGCCACTAACGGTAACGGTTCACTAGTTGCAACCGGAACGGCTACCGCCACCACCGGCTACAATCTTGCCCTAAATGTCTCGAATTATATCCAAAACAACGCCACCTATAAGATTATACAAGGGGCGGCCTTAGGCAGCGCTATCGCAGCCCCGGCCATTTCCGTCCTCGGAAACCATCATGTGACTTTCGCTGCGATTTTCTCCTCCGATGAGTTGATAGTGACTGCGAGTCGCGTCGCGAATGCTTTCGCCAATGACGCCAATCCCGGTGATGCCAATGCCAGAAACGTCGGTAATACACTGGATACTATGACCAACCCCTCAGCCGATATGTCGTCCGTATTGAACACGATGGATGGCTTAAGCAAAAGCCAAACAGCCGCAGCGCTGGACACCCTGGTTCCGCAGGTCGATGCCGGGGTGATCAACACCGACCGGGCGTCGCTCAATAATTTCACCGGCGTCTCGATTGACCGGGTGGAAAAAGCCCATACGCAGGTGCAATCCAACCGTCCGGCGCGGTCTGGCGTCTCCAGCGGCGAGGCGGATAAGCTGGACGGCCTGTGGGCCAAGGGTTACGGCAGTTATTTGACGCAAGGCACGCGCGGCGGTATCGCCGGCTATAACGCCTGGAATGCCGGTACGGCGCTGGGTGTTGACCGCCGTTTCACCGATGCCCTTACCCTCGGTATCAGCGGCGGTTATGCTTACGGTAATGTTAACTCCGATGCCAATGGCGCCAATACCACCATCAATAGCGCCCAGACCACGCTTTATGGCGGTTATCAAGACCAGCAGCGCCCGTTCTTTATCGATACCGCCGTGTCCTTTGCCTATAACTGGTATGACGGTCGGCGCAACATCAATGTCGGTAACGTCATCCTGAGAACCGCCAACGGCTCCTATGACGGCCAGCAATATGGCGCTTATCTGGGTGGCGGTTATAAATTCAAGTTCGCAGACGCCATCGAAGTGACCCCGCTGGTATCGCTTCAGTACAATAATCTGCATATCAGCAGCTATGGCGAAACCGGGGCCGGTGCGCTGAATCTGAATGCGGGCACCCAGAACTACAACCAGTTGCAGTCCGGCCTGGGCGGACGGATAGCCACTACCTTACAATCGCAATGGGGCAAAGTAACGCCAGAGCTGCACAGCAAATGGCTGTATGATTTCTTCGGCGACCCGTTCGCGGTCACCTCCAACTTTAACGGCGGCGGCGCGGCCTTTGGTTCCAATGGTGCCAAGCCCGCAGTCAACAGCTTTAATGTCGGCGGCGAACTGAAACTGGACTTACGGGATGAAATTGCGATCATCGGCAAAGTCGATACCGAATTAAGGCAGGGCTTCTCGGGTGTATTCGGCTCGTTTACCGTAAGGTTTTGAAGCTGCGATCGGGACTTTGTGGGAGCGACGCCCACGTCGCGATTTGAGGCGGTGGTTAATCGCGACGTGGGCGTCGCTCCCACAACTGCCTACGGGTGTGTTGGTTGCTTTTTTATTGCCAGTAAAGCATGGCCACTTTACAAAACGATTCCCTGGCTCCCAAGCTGGAGCTTGGGGACTAGCGTGAACAACGGGGAATCAACTTGCAATCGCTGAAATTGAGCGCTTAAAAGCCCTGCCAGGCCAAAAAGAGGGCTCTATGTGAATCGTAGTGGGTAAATAATAAAAAATACCGATAAACACAAAT